>JAYUTU010000224.1:0-5131 GCA_043754975.1 Bdellovibrionales bacterium
CCAATCGGATCCTTCGTAGTCCAACGCCCGATCGTCGGATCATAATCCCTCGCACCAAAGCGAATCAACTTCGTATCCATGTCACTCAGCCCACCAGCATAACTAAGTGGCTGAAATCCTGGATTTGTGTTCTTCACTAAATTACCGAACTCATCGTACTCAAGCTCTTGTTCTATTTGTAAAGTAGTTGGGTCAATTACATATCTGATAGATCCAAGACCTGGATCATGAACTATGCGGTACGCAACACCATTTTTAATCATGTAACTTGGTGATTGTGACTCAGGACCGTAGATATAGGTAATTTTCGGCACTTTATTCTCATCAAGCACAGCTGCTAAGTGAATTTGGTCGTACCAAAGATAGTACTCTTTGGCGACGCCATTAATTAATTTTTTTACTCTACGGTTTTGTCCATCGATTTTATATTCAACAACTTTACCACCAGCAAACGAAACCTTTTTCAGATTTGAAAAGTCATCGTACTCATAAATAGTTTTTCCATAACAATTTGTAATCGATTTTAAATTGCCGTCTTCATCATGTTCGTATTGACGACTTACGCTTCCGCGTAAAGACTGTAACCGATCATCAGCGGTGTGCGTGGCTACTGTCCGCCTAGAGGGACTTGCAGTCGGCAGAATTTGCTGCGTGTATTCTTTCACGTTATTATTAGAGCCTATCGGCAAATTATATTTGTTATAAAAATCTATCGAGCTTTTTAAAACATTATTTTCATAACTTTGTCGATTTCTTTGAACCTCGATAAGTCTGTTGTTGGCATCGTATTTCGGAATTAGTTCATAAAATGAATTTAAAATCCTGGTGTTAGTGTTTACAGTGGTCATGCTGTACTCAGTGGCTTGACCGAAGTTATCAAAAGACCGCTTCATTGAAATAAAAAGCTGGTACTCCGGAACCTCTTTTGCCCCAGGAAGAGCTTGTGGTGATTTCTTTTGCGCTGGAAGTACTTTGGTTGTTATAACAACAACCTGGGTTAGAGCCCCAGTCCTAAGTAGTTGTCATACGAACTATCTTTGACCTACTCATTTTTGAATGCCATCATTTAACTAATGAAACCCTATTACCATGCTCACGAGTCCGCCTACCAGCAAATAAAATCAAAAGGTTTTGTGGGTTGGGGTAATGCAAAGACTCTTGCTGAACTGGGCGATGAAAAAACGAATGAGTACCTAGCAAGTATTATTTCGCGCTACTTCCCCACTCCGCAAAATAGTAAGGCATTAGATGTTGGCTGCGGGACGGGAACAACAGCCTTTATTTTAGCTAAAGCGGGGTTTAACGTTACTGGTGTGGATATTTCTGAAACTGCAATTCAAATGGGCCAAGAATTGGCCAAACAGCAAAATTTAGAAATTCATTTCCAACTTGCTGATATACTAAAAACCGAAAAATTTCCTGCAAAATTCGATTTAATTTACGACAGTCACTGTTTGCACTGTATTGTTTTTGAAAAAGATAGGCGCCTTGTTCTGAATAATTTAAAAAACCAATTGTCAGAGGATGGCATCTTTATTTTAGATACGATGGTACTGCCTACAGAGAAAATAAATATTGCAGAAAATCAGGACATGTTACGGTTTGATGAGAATTACATTTTATGGCACAAGACCAAAGCATCAGATGATTACGGAATTGAAGTGTTAGGTGGACAACACTGGTGCGCTCAAAGACGTATCTATCCATCAGAAATAATTATTAACGAAGTAAAAACTGCTGGATTCAAAATCCTTGCAGAGCAAGTTGACAAGCAACCCGGAACACCGTCAATGCTGCGACTTGTTTTAAAATAAAAAAACTAAATATTTTCCAAATACGCTTCTAGTTTGTCAAAAGAAGCCGTCCAACTTTGGACTTTCTGCGGTTAGGGTTCCATTGGTTAGCATGGAGAAAGCTCTTGTTAAAGCCTGCTAGAGGAAGGCATTGCGCTAAGTGCTTGGGATAGGTCCACATTTGAAACATGGTTTCGATCGGAGTCTGAAATGATGTAAATTTCGTTCGCATTTTTATTCAGAGTCATTAGTGAATCCTTCGTTAGATGCTAACCATACCACAGCTTCCATTCATCACGCATCTTGCGATACTTTGCATTGGCTTCAACTTTTTGCCAAGCATGATAAAAAATCTCTGCTGCTTTTGCTTTTATCGGGTCTACGTCCAATGGTAAAACTGTACGATTGTGTCTGCCACTTTGACCTTTTTTATCCGCAGGAATAGGGCCTAGGTATTTTTTGCCAGATCGATGATTTGCATAGCGCCGTGACCGGGTATAACCCATTTGCAAAAATTTTCTTGTCATATCCATTCCGATAAAATCAGTTTCAATTTGGTAATGTATGAATTTTTTTAGCAGCGCTTGGGATGATTTCTGTGCGATTTTGGGCGTTTTAAATCGCCATAGTGGCAGCAGTTCAGATTTGTAAGGTTCTACAAGTAACACGCCTTGCTCGCCAACGCCTACGCGATAAATTTCCGGATTATTCCTAAAGTTTAATATTAAAAAGTTTTGAGAATAATCAAATGTCGACATTGCAATAAAATACACGGTGTTCGATAGCGCATCACGAAATTCTCATTGTGTTAAATGAATTTAGCTTAACACCAGCGCAGCTGGCGCCTAGTAATGCTCTGATTCCGTCTAATAAAAAAATATTTCTTTCATTTAGTCTCATAGAATAAGTTTACTGCACAACAAATGCTTCCATCAGCTTCGACGCAATGGGGTTGGCAATTTTTCGTTGGGCTGTGACTAGGAAAAGTTCTTCGTGAACGCCTTGAAGTTTACCGATCTCGATTAGTTCACCCCGCTGAAGCTGCTCGGTAACGGTGTGGTTAGCCGTTGGAATGAGGCCTAGCTGACTTGTGGCCATTAGCCTTTTTACTGAGATATCTGCCCGAGGCGTAATTTGGCAGCAGCTTTGGATACGGATCCCTCTTCGGCGATCGCTTTAAAATAAAAAAGATGATGATAATTAATCCATGGATTCATATAGCCTCGGACATCTTTGTATTGTTTTAAGCCATACTAATCAACACTATTATTGATTTGCTAGATACAAGAACTGAGCCGATATTAATGTATTGAATTAAGGAGAATCTTGAACATGATACTATTTCCTTTTAACGATTACTGGTGGTTCTACTTAGGGTTCACTGCCTTTATACTTGTTGTTCTGGCGCTTGACCTAGGGGTGTTTCATAAAAAAGCTCATGAAGTTAGCTTCAAAGAGGCCGCATCCTGGACCACGGTTTGGATAAGCTTAGCACTAGTTTTTAATTATTTTTTTTATATCTATGCGAAGCATTTATTTTCGACAGATGGGCGATTCACAGCTTTGGCAAACTTTGACCCCGATGCGCAGGCTAAAATGACAGCGCTAGAATTCCTGACTGGTTTTGTTGTCGAGAAAGCTTTAGCGATCGACAACATATTTATCTTTGCTGTAGTTTTTGCCTATTTCGGTATTCCAAAAATTTATCAGCATCGCATTTTATTTTGGGGAATTTTAGGCGCACTGGTGTTTCGTGGGCTGTTCATTGCCATGGGTTCGGTTCTTATGCAGTACCACTGGGTTGTCATTTTCTTTGGAGCACTGCTAATTGTCACTGGTATTAAAATGTTTTTTGCCGGCACAGAAGAGCAAAACCTTGAAAATAACTTTCTGATTCGTCAGTTAAAAAAAGTTTTTAATATTCATCCGCAGATCGAAGGGCAGAAGTTCTTCATTAAGAAGAATGGCTTAACGTATGTAACACCGTTATTTTTGGCTTTAATTTTCTTAGAATTAAGCGACATTATTTTTGCTGTTGATTCTGTACCAGCTATTTTTGCACTTACAAAAGAGCCTCTGATCGTATTTACTTCAAATATATTTGCGATCCTTGGATTGCGATCGATGTATTTTATGCTGTCAGGGGTAATGGATCGATTTGCTTTTATAAAGTATGGTTTAGCAGCGGTGCTCATTTTTGTCGGACTTAAGATGGTTTGGCTTAATGAAGCTTTCGGTGGAAAATTTCCCATTACTTGGTCACTAGGAATTATTGCTACATTGATTGGTCTATCGATTGTAATTTCAGTATTCATTGATATCCGGAAAAAAAGTAATCTACGAGCTTAAAAAGATGCCCGGTTCTACCGAGTGTCTTCGGATCATTTTTACCACACGTCCTCCTGTTAGTTTTACCTGCAGGAGTTTCGAACCTCCTAGCTTAGAGCTCTTCAGCAAAAACTTTCTCAGTAATCTTCCAAAACGCGTCCTGCTTTCTTGCTATGACGAACGAAGGCAGGCGAAATAGGCTTTTAAAACGGATTACTTCCTGCGGGTTTGTTAGCTCAATAGCTAACTCTGGCCGTCTTAGGTGCGAACGAAGAAAATTAATATTAAACTTCTTGATCGAAGAGTCATTATTAAAAAAGTGGGCTTCGCTGATATACTGGGCGTCGAAATCATAGTAGCGGATTTCCAAGTATGGGTTCGAGTACTTGTCCGTACGCTCATCAAAGGTAATTTTATCTGGTGTTAAGACATGGAAGTTTTTTGAAAGCTTTGCCTGTTTTAACTTTGCGTCAGCATCAATGAGTTCAGCCGAACATTTTTCGCAAGACCTAGCAGTCACATCATTTTCCGCACCACAGGCGTGACATAGTTTAAGGCGAAAACGATATCCACATGCAGTAATGATTAAGGTTGCGGGATCTTGGGTGGCGCCTTTGCATTTTCTGCCATAATGCTCGTACACCATGCCGTCGTCATCGGCGTACCCCCAAAACGTATTTTCAAATTCACATTTCGGACATGTCACTTGCACGGGGACTGTATCCTTGCGGGGGCGCTTGTCGCTGATTTCTGGTGAATAGATATCGTGACCCATACCTGTGTAGTCCAGGATATAGCAGTCTTTTTTATCTTCAGATAAGCGAAGGCCACGGCCGACAATTTGTTGATATAAACTGTTTGATTCCGTTGGTCTTAAGATAGCAATAACATCGACGTGCGGCGCATCGAAGCCGGTGGTTAGCACCGAAACGTTCACTAAATATTTAAATTTTCTTTTTTTAAAATCATTTATAATTGTTGTTCTGTCACTCATCTCAGTATCGCCCAAG
>JAYUTU010000225.1:0-5123 GCA_043754975.1 Bdellovibrionales bacterium
TCTGCTTCTAATGACATCGCTGCTCAGCTTAAAAATAATTACTCAACTATTTTTAATACTGAAGCTGCTGCCAATGAAATTACTGACAGCATTATTACTGTTGTATTAGCAACTCCTGCACTTGCTCAGCAGTGCAATAGCTTAGCTAGTTTATAATTTTAGTTCGCTTACAAGAAAAGTTGCAGCCGTAACTTTTCTAGAATAAAGTCCCAAAAATGAAGATTTTTGGGACTTTTCTTTTTGTGCTTAGCTTGAATTCATTTGTGTTTGCAGCAGCTGCGACAGAACAAATATTTCAGCTAGCCAAAGGCAAAAAAATTTCTGAATCTCGTGCGTGGAAAAAGCTACTGCATATCGAAAGAAATTTTTTCGGCATTCCAACGACTCAGATTGCAGAAAGTAAATTTTTACTTTCAAATTCACCAGAGTTCAATACTGACGACGAGCTCCGGGCAACGTTGCTGGCGTTTCAGGTTCCAGCAGAAACGATGGCTCAGGTCATTCAGCATCCTTTAAAGCCAACCGGAGACTTTAAAATTACCGATCATAGTCAGCATGCAATTTGCCGTTTTCCGGCGCGCCTTAAATTTCTAAAATCAGAGCTTGCTGAGGCAAGCGGTTTCTGGAGCTTACTCCCCACTGTTAACTGCACGTATCAAAGTATATTTTTAGATTCTCTGAGTCCCAAAGCCATTAGTTTTGTTTTTTCATCTTACTACGCTGACAGCCCAGGGTCCGCATTTGGACATACTTTTTTTAGAGTTAATCGCAATTCACAGCAAACAAAAGTAAAACAAGAGCTGCTTGATTTTGGAATTGGTTTTGCCGCTAACGTAACTGTAACTAATCCTGCGATATACGCCCTCATGGGATTATTTGGGGGCTTTACGGGGGCCTGGACGAACCTTCCTTACTATTACAAAGTTCGTGAATACAACGATTACGAAGCACGCGATTTGTGGTCTTATGACCTAAATTTAACGGCCGCTGAAGTTGAAATGTTTGCTTTACACATTTGGGAAGTTGGCGCGCACTCGTACAACTATTTTTTCTTTACGCAAAATTGTGCTTATCACATGCTAACGGTGCTGGAAGCAGCTGCACCTCGGCTGCATTTGATCGAACACGTCCCATTTTATTATATAATTCCCGCAGATTCGATGAAGGCATTATTTTATGAAAGAGATTTTGTAAAAGGCTATGATTACCGTCCCAGTGCGCGCAAAGTTTTTTTAGAACGCACGAAGCGATTGGATAAATCCCTGCTGGCTGATTTTGAAGACTTTGCAGATACCGAAGTTCTGCCTGCTAACTTAAGTGCTGTGTCCGAATTACAAAGAGCTTATTTTTTAGATGCTGCCATAGACCTGGTTGATTTGCGTCACCCCCAGCTTGACGCTAAAAAAAACCCAGCGCTCTACCAACAAAAAGAACTCCTGCTCGCGCAAAGAGCCCAAGTTAATATTATTTCTCCAGAGCTTCGCCTGCCGGCGAACCCAAGCGAGCAGCCCGAGCTTTCTCACGGATCTTCACGCTTAAGTTTATCTTATGTAGATGATCACCAGATTAAAACAGGTCTACTGAGTTATCGATTTGCCCTGCATAATTTGCAAGATCCACTAATTGGTATGCCGCGATTTTCTCAACTTGAATTTTTTAACTTTGGATTTCAGATTTTACCGAATGACTTGCATTTTCGAGAAATGAATTTATTTAAAGTTTTTAATCTTAGCCCTAGAAATTTTTTCGAGAAAAAATCGTCCTGGGGATTTGAACTAGGAATTCAGAACAAAATCGAATACTGCAGCGCTTTTGATAATGACTGCTATCTAACTGGGTTTTTAGCGAAGTACGGCTCTGCAGTTCACTTATTTCACGATGATTCGGTTGCCTGGGCACTAGGTACTGCGAATGTCCGGTACGGAGCCCAGTTGCAAGATTCAAAATATTATTTTGCCCCAGGTTTTGAATTAGGGGTCCTATACCGCTTTACTGATCACAATTCTTTTTTGGCAACGTTCGCACGTGAATACCCAGTGAATCGTCAGTATCAACAAAACTATGCTGCTGAATTTAGAAGGACTATTTTTAAAAATTTAAGCTTCGGTATTCATTTTAAGAATGATACTGCAGGTGTTACTGGCCACTATTTTTATTAGCTAAGTTTCAATGTGAAACACCGCCGATAATTCTTCGGGGTATAATGACCCTACTAGGCTTTAGTGTTGCGGATTTTTTACAAATTAAATTTTTTATAAATGCACGTTACACTAATTACAATAATGGTACTGAAAGCACCCGGGACACATCAACAGTGGAGTTAATTTTGAAATCTATCTACCTGCTTGCCTTTTTTATTGGTTCAGTATCTTACGCCCAGCAGAACGTGAAAGTGTACGTCACACTATTTCCTGCCGGCGACTTCGTCGCCGCTACAAACGATGTCACAGGATCAGTAGAAATAAATTCAGCTATGGAAATCAATGCCAAAGATATTAAGGTTAATTTGAATTCTATCAAAACAGGTCTCGAACTTCGAGATGATCATGCCAAGAATAAATATTTAGATGTTAAAAAGTTTCCCGAAGCTATTTTAGTTTCAGCTACTGGAAAAAATGGCAAAGGGACCGGAATTTTACGAATAAAAGGCAAAGATGCAAAAGTAGACGGTACGTATTCGCTGGCAAATAATAACACGTTATTAAAAGCTGTGTTTACAACAAAACTTTCAAATTTCGATATCAATGATATCAACTACAAAGGCGTCGGCGTTGAGGACGACATAAAGCTGGAGGTTGCTGTTCCGGTTGTGGCCTCTGCCGCAGGGCCTGCAAAAGTGAAAGCTAAAACAAAGTGAAATTTCGAGAATTTATTTTTTACAGTTTAGTCTTTTTGACTACCATTCTAAATGGCTGTGGCCCCGTCGAAAATTCGTCAGCCTCAGATAAGGCTAAGTTTGGTCCCCCCATTGATATCTCTGGTTCAACGCCTTTGTTTGGAGCTGTGCGCACGTCACTAACGAAATGTCAGAATTGCCATGGGTCTTGGCTTTCACTTTCCGAAACTGATTTTGTAAGCCTAGGTTTGGTGGTACGACGCTCACCTGAGGGATCGAAGCTGTACTACCGAAATCAATTGTCAACAACAGGGCCCGGCCCGAAAAATATGCCAACGAGTGGATATCCCCAATTATCGTCGACAGAAGTTCAAACTATGATTGATTGGATTAACGGGCTTTAAAAATTTCGATTCAACATAAATGAATACGCCAGTAATCCACGATCACCAAGCGTACCCAGTGACTGAATTAAACGAACTCGGTCAAATAAATCATACTCAAAATTTATAAAAACTCCGCCGGTCAACGCGTCTGGCAAATTCTGCATTTGCTTTTGACTGGTAAATACGTTGGGTCCAATCGCAAACGTGGTAGAAATACGGTACAAAAATTTTCCTGATAACCAGATCGATTTGAAGTTATGGCGTGTAGGAACTACTCCATCGACCTTTAACACATCTGCAACGCCGCTTTGATAATAAACATTCACTCCGCCGCGATAGCGTATAGAAATTGGCATTTCGAATCCTAGATTTGGACCAAACGATGAAAATGATGCATTCGAATCTGCTTTGTTTTCGTTGACGTTATAAATGATTCGCTCTTGCCAAGAAAAAATTCCTACACCAAGAGTTAAGCCAGCCCTACATTCTGCGGCCACAAGCAGGATAAAAAATATTTTATAAAGCAAGATGCACCTGCGCTTGCAATGCCCACTGATCTGGCGCTGTGTTACCTACTGCTGTTGTTCGACTGTTGATAAATTCAAAGCGAAATTCTGTTTTTGGATATGGGAAAAATAGACCGCCCAGCGACATTCTATTTTGAAGTGGGCTCGAAGAATTTAATTCAGTTTGATACATCTGCAGAGCTGTTAAAAAATTATATCCTCTAGAAATACTGACAACACCTTGCATGAAGCTATAGTACCCTAGGACTGATTTGCTAGTGCTTTTATTTTTATCGTCTTTCAGCCCAACTTCAGCAATAAAACTTTTCCCTTTGGCAAACCCCACACGGGACGTGACACCAATATTTTTTTGCTCGGAGTAATCATTACTCAGTATCATCGCTGTCGCACCCACAACAAAAGATTTGTCGACTGCATGCTCGAATACTGTCGAGGCTCCAGCCTGTCGCAAATCTTTAGTTTGCGCTAAATTACCTAGAAATAAGTGCCCCGTCAGATCAAAGTTTTCTGCCAGATATTGATAAGCTATTCCATGAGTTTGATCGTACTGAGAATTTCTAATCAAGGCACGATTGAATGCAGTATGATCCGCATGTTTAATTCCATAAAACTTATCCATAAATCCAATATATGCATATTGTTTTTTAGTTGTTTGCCAGCGAAAATAATATTCGTTGGAAATCCAATTCGATGGCTTTGGCTCGTTCGATGATTTAAATCGCTGCGGTGTCGGAGTGTAGCCATAACTTGCAACTAAAACTTTTTCGTAGCGCTTATCCAAGTGGATCGCAACGGTAGCAGCAGCTTGCATGTTAATCCATCGATCAACTGCCTTGGATGATCCATATTCAGTTCTTAAAAATAAACCTCGGTATTTAAATCCCGGTCGCACATACCACGGTAACTCGGTTTTTCCTAAAAATCCCGAGGACTCACCCAAATCATCAGCTGTTTGATTGCCCGTGAGCGCCTGCGAAGATATTTCAGAAGACCACACGGCACGACCGTAATCATTCAGTGAGCCTCCTCCTTGACCATTATAGTGGCAAGTTATGCACGTTCGGTATCCATAGGAAATGAAATCTGGATACGATTGTACAACTAGTGGAAAAAATAATAAGGAAAAAATTAATTTCACAATTCAAAGTAGAACAAAGAATGCTAAATTAAAATATCATTAATGCTCTAAGACTTTAAATAATCGAAAGGATCTAGATATGTTAAATATTAGAAAATCTGAAGACCGCGGTATGGCAAATCACGGTTGGTTAAAATCAAAACACTCGTTTTCGTTTGCCGATTACTATGATCCAAAACATATGGGTTTTCGTTCATTACGAGTTATTAACGAAGACCAAATTGACGGCGGAACAG
>JAYUTU010000226.1:0-2366 GCA_043754975.1 Bdellovibrionales bacterium
GATTTTTAGATCAGTGATTTCACTTAGGTGGGATCACTGATTTTTTTTTGATATATTCGTGAGAAATTAAATGGTGCCCAGTGAGGGAGTCGAACCCCCATGCCTCGCGGCGCTAGGTTCTAAGCCTAGTGTGTCTGCCAATTCCACCAACTGGGCACTTAATAAAGATAATTAAGTGATACTGATAACAGACAGCCAAAGTAGCTGTCTTTTATTTAATTTTCAAGACTTACTTGTCGCTGATTAGTTTTTTGTAATCAGGCGAGCGCATTAAGTTAGCAAGTTCTTTTTCAGAATCCATCTCGATACGAACTAACCAACCATTATTGTTTGGGTCGTCGTTTAAAGAAGACGGGTCATCGATTAAAGACGAATTCACTTCGATCACTGTGCCAGAAACTGGCGCGTATAGATCAGAAACCGCTTTAACAGATTCAACAACTCCGAAAGTTTGGTTCTGTGTTACTTTTTGTCCTTCTTCTGGAAGATCAACGTAAACAACTTCACCCAATTGATCTTGAGCAAATTCAGTAATACCAACAGTTACGATATTTTCGTCAACTTGTGCCCATTCATGGTCTTTGGTGTAGTAAAAATCTTCTGGAATATGAAATGCCATATGAAGGCTCCTTATTTAGTAACGAAAGGTGTTTTAACAACGACAGATTTAACAAGCTTTCCACGAATGTCCACGAAAATCTCTGAGCCCTCAGAAGAATGTGCGATATCGACGTAGGCAATGCCAATGGGTTCATCAAGAGTCGGGGAATGAGTGCCGCTTGTTGTGATTCCGATTTTCACACCTGCTGCATTTTTAATCTCATAGCCTTGTCTTGGAATTCCACGGTCTAGCGTTTTAAAGCCGATCAGCTTCCGCTTAAGCCCTTTTTCCTTAACAGCTACGATGATTGCCTTACCCATAAAATCTTTAGCCTGAGGCTTTATAGCCCAACCTAATGCCGATTCATAAGGGTTTGTGGTGTCATCTATTTCATGACTGTAAAGTGAATATTTCATTTCAGTTCTTAATGTATCGCGTGCGCCCAAACCAATTGGTTGTGGCTTTAATGGATTTGCCATTAAAGCATTCCACAGTTTAGCGGTGCCTGCAGCTTCAACAAAAACTTCGCAGCCTAATTCGCCTGTGTAACCAGTTGTTGCCACAAGAACTGTGTGGCCTTGAAAAGTTGATTTCTTAATTTCGTTTCTTTGCCACTGGCTAGGTTTTAAATCTGGAAAAATCTGATCACACAAAGCCAATGCTTTTGGCCCTTGAATAGCGATTTGCCCCCAGTGATTTGATTCATCTGTTACATCGGCACCCTTGTTGTGTTTTGTCATCCACGCAAAATCTTTATCTTTGTTTGAAGCATTCACACAAACTAAGTAATCACTATTTTTTTCTAAACAGTAAATAAAAATATCATCAACTAATCCGCCTTGATCATTCGGTAACAAGGCATACTGCGCCTGACCTGATTCAAGTTTTGAAACATCATTTGTTGCTAACCACTGAAGTGATTCAACAGCTTTTGGGCCTTTGAAACGAATTTCACCCATGTGTGAAACATCAAATAAACCAATATGTTCGCGGCAGGCTTTGTGTTCTTCTTTGAGGCCGATATATTGAATGGGCATTTGCCATCCAGCGAATTCAACAATGCGCGCGCCTAATTTAACATGTTCATCGAATAATGGTGTTTTTTGTACGGTGTTTTGCATGACAAGAAAATACTCTGAGGACTGTTACCAGATCAAGGTTTTTTAATTTCGACAGGGTGACTCAAGCGTAATTCATTGGATTTCTTTTCAAGTTCGTTAGGTAAAGTCACTAATTCGCCACGAGGAATGGTTTGAACAGTGATTGATTTGTGCATCCAGGTTAAAAACTCACGGTCTGTGTTGCGACAAACCAACTGACGGGTTTTACCTTTTTCATCCAGCGAATCCCCAGTGATTCTGGCAAAGTTTTTAATATCTGCCGCTGGTGGGGTTTTCTTGGCTAATAAATAACTTGTTGTGATTGTGCGATTGCGAAAGGGCAGGAAAGGTTCCATTTTTAAAAACCAATCCGGGGCTTTCACATGAAAACGATCATGACACCAATCTGTTTTTGATTGATGTTGCAGCGGACAGTTTTGTTGATGCACGCACGGTGCCCACATGTGATAGCCTTGGGCTATTAATTTTTCACGGGTTTGCAAAAGTTTTCGACCATCATCTTGGGTTGATGGTTCTAAAATCATAATGGATTCAAATTGTTCATAACCATCAGGCAGTGATTTCATTTCAGTTAAGCTATATGAAAAAACCAGTAATGATTTTTTAGGATCGACACTTAAATTTTTAAGACTTAATTTATCTGT
>JAYUTU010000227.1:0-5120 GCA_043754975.1 Bdellovibrionales bacterium
ATTCAGAATACTGTACTGAATTCCGAATACTGTTAACGGTATTCAGAATTCAGGATGTTCCTAAAGGAGGACAAGGTAGTGTTATGAGAAAATTGGTGCAGTTGAACAAGTAGTCGAACACCTTACAAGTGCATGCGCGGTACTTATATTCGAATACGGCTGCTATCCCGAGGGTAAGATTCTGTCAAAAGCCGAAATCAGAGCAGTCTATAAAAAATTTAAGAGCTGGCAAAGGGTTGCGGAAACGGTCGGCGCTAGTCAGGCCTTTGTCAGGCAGAATAGCTAAGTTCTGCAAAAAACTTCTAAGCGACTAGCTTAAAAGTAAGATGAACGTTAGCCTTATTTAACTGATCTTGAATGCAAGCCTTGATCGCTAAAGCTTGCGAAAGTTTTGCTTTAACAGCAATTTTCTTGGCTAAAGTAACTGATACAAGTTGGCGACCTTTTTCAACATCGCACAAAGTCCCTTTAGCTAAACCTAGTTTTTGTGCCATTTCAGTTTGTGTAAGTCCTAAAGACTCACGAGCAGCTCGTAAAAACAAAGCAAAAGTCACAGGGCCGTGTTTTTTTTCTAAAATTGGAGATAATCTTTTAGTACTCATGTTTGTTGACCTCTATCACTGTTATTAAAACTAAATTTTTGTTTTCATTTTCAACATAAATCACACGGTAGCTTCTATTCAGCCGTGCCGAGCGCTGGCCTTTTCGATCACCTTTTAGCGGTTCATCGTGGTAACCCTTAAGCTTTCTGATATCGGCTATACCAGTTAATTCAATAGACTCAACCCAGATAAATAAGGCCTCGCTAATTTGCTTCGGAAGCTTCTTAATCTGTTTTTCTGCGAACTTAGAAATGAAGACTTGTGTCTCTTTACTCACAAGTAAATGTAAGGTAAAATACCTTACATTGTCAAGTTGATTTTTTAGACTGGAATAAACGGATGATGGTGTTTGGCTGGTAACTTTTATGGACTATGATCTCGGATATTTTGATATTGAAAGTAGAAGACTAGAACCTTTGGCCAATCCTTTTTGGACCAAAAGTGTTACCTATGTGTTCGGGTCAGACCTTGCCAATTTGGTGCCCTTAGTGGGCGATCTTAGAACCGCGTTTTCTGAATGTTATCCATAGCTAAATAGCTGATTTATTGAGCCGCAGACCCATGGTGGAGAACGCATATTGGAGAACTGGTACTTGTTCTCCACACACTATCTGTTCTCCAGTTTCATGTTGATTTTACGGTATACCATTGGTATACTTAAGATCGACCTGGAGGTTTTAATGATTGCCAAAAAGCTAACCAAAGTGGGCAACACCCAAGCTGTTGTTTTGGACAAGACGCTTTTAAGTCTTGTTGACGCCGATACCGAGAGCACATTTCGAATTTCTGTCGATGGAAAAAAAATCGTGCTCGAAGCAATGACTCAAAAAGAAGTCGACCGCATGGCCTTAGAGGCTAGTGATAAAATTCGCAAGGTTCAAAAGAATGTCTTCAAGAAACTCGCAAAGTGAGCCTTTCTACATTTCATTGGATGTCGTTCTTGAGATTCATCAGCGTCAGCTAAAAGAATTCGGTGGCGCTGAAGGAATTCGAAGTCGCTCAGGTCTTGAAACGGCGGTTGAAAGTCCCAAAGTAACTTTTGATGGAAATGATCTGTATCCTACAATTTTTCTGAAGGCCGCCGCTTATGCATATCATTTAGCTGAAGCCCAAGCTTTCGTTGACGGCAATAAGCGTGCGGCTCTTGACGTCGCTTTGACTTTCTTGGCGATCAACGGTTTTTCTACACTCATTTGAAAGTCATACTTCCTTTTATTTTTTCTACATCGAGTGAAAAGGCATGAGATGCGGTCAGAATTCCGATTAAAAATAAGGATTTCATTTTTTACTGTGAATTAAATTTTAAAAACAGTTAATATTTGTCACTTTGATTGAATTAAAAAAAGAAGGTAGATTATGAAAAATATATTATTACTAATGGCATTAACTTTTGTTTCCGTGTCGGCTTTTTCACAAAGTAACTCTGAAGTTACGAACGGAAGAGCGCCAATTCTAACTTTAGAAAACACCAAATGTTTTTTTTCTGTCGAAACCAAATCTTTGGGAGCAAAAAAAACCATTCCTATGACCTTGTCAGATAGTATGGTTGGTTACGCATTTTTTGGAGAAATAAAACAAGGGCCCCGAAGTTATGGCGCTATGGCCCGCGGCGGTGCGGTTGCAAAAGGCGAAATAATGGTTTTTTCGGTAGAGTTTTTGGTTAAGGACGAAACGGGTACTCATGGTAAATCAATTCACTTCAGCCGAACGTTAATCAGTGGAAATTTGGCCTTCAACAACGTTAACCCTATTGGATCGTTTAACTTAAACAATTCAAGTAGTGATAGCGATGAGCTTAAAATGAACCTTATCTGCGGACTTAATGGTAAAATTCAAGCGGCCATCCAGAATTAGAAATTATTAAGATACGGGCTTCGCCAGCAGATAGAAATAGCCAGCCAATTTTCCCGTAACAATCCCTTTTATCAATAAATATTAAGCATTCTAAGTTCATCGCATTAGTACGCTAAATCCTACGGTGTAGAACCTAGGATAGCCGACTTTTCGCGCTTTTAAACACCCGCGAATTCCGTCCAGCTCGGAGTCTAGAACAAATGTTAAAAAGTTTGTTTTTCTTTCTAAAGTTTCGTATCAATAAGTCTTCATCAATCGTCAGGAGATTTTATGGAACTTATGTCTACGGGAATTCTAGGAATCACGGTACTGGCGCTTTTTGCTATCGGCATACTCATCGCATTATTCTTACGCCGAGTAGTTCCGACGAATGAAGTGCACATCGTTCAATCCGGTAAATCAACAGTGTCCTATGGTAAAGACCATTCTGATGGAAATTCTTACTACGAATGGCCTTCATGGATTCCAGTCGTAGGTATTGTTAAAATCGTTTTGCCAGTTTCTGTTTTCGACGAAGATTTAGAATCTTACGAAGCTTATGATAAAGGGCGCCTCCCTTTTGTTGTCGATGTAAAAGCCTTTTTTAGAATTACCGATTCAAATGTCGCCGCTCAACGAGTCAGTTCATTCGACGAACTTCGCAATCAACTTCGCGCGATCTTACAAGGGGCGGTCAGAACAATTTTAGCCTCGGCCGACATCGAAGAAATTATGCAGGGCCGTAGTCAATTCGGAGAGCAGTTTACAAAAGAGGTTGAAGCTCAGCTTAAGAACTGGGGCGTTTCGACAGTTAAAAATATCGAGCTGATGGACATTCGCGATTCAACTTCTTCGCACGTGATTAAAAACATCATGGAAAAAAAGAAATCACTTATAGAAATGCAAAGTCGTATTGAAGTCGCAGAAAATTTAAAACGCGCCAGCATTGCCGAAATCGATGCTAAGCGTGAACAAGATATTCAGCTGCAAGACGCCTTACAAAAAGTTGGGTCTCGCACAGCTGACAAAGATAAAGAAGTTGGAATTTCAAATGAACTAGCTCAGCAATCAATTAAAGAGCAAGCCCGCGCCACAATGGAAAAGGAATTGGCGATCACTAAACTGAAAGAAGTTACCCAAGCTTCAATCACGAAAGATGTCGAAATTGTTCGGGCTACTCAAGATAAAGAAACTGCATCGATCAATAAAGAGATGGCTTTAATCCGAGCCTCACAAGATAAAGAAACAAAAATTCTTGTCGCTGAAGCCGAACGAACAACAACCATTCTTGTTGCCGAAGGTAATTTAGAAAGTAAAAAACGAGAATCTGAAGGAATTGCGTTTGAAGGCACAGCCCGAGCTGAGGCCGAAAAAGCGATGCAGCTTGCTCCGGTCCAAGCTCAAATCGTACTTGCGAAAGAAATTGGAAACAACGAAGGCTATCAAAAGTATTTGATTACAATCGAACAAGTTAAAGCAACCCAAGCCGTTGGCATCGAACAAGCTAAAGCCTTAGCGGGATCAGATCTTAAAATTATCGCTAATGCTGGTAATGTAGAAAATGGAATGAAAGGCTTAATGGATATCTTTTCTTCGAATGGCGGCACCCATATAGGCGCCATGCTTGAAGGCTTTGCCCAGTCCGAAAAAGGCGCAGAGGTTCTGAACAAGCTAGGATTAAAGAAAGTTGATGCTCCGAAACACTGATTTTGATGGCGCGAATGGGAAATCGTATTCGGAGATTTACACCGCCGTCGTTAGAGCTAAATTCAATTCTATTTGTGTGGGGGGCTTTAGGAGCACAGCCTTAAGACTTCCGAACTTAATTTAAATTCGTAGTCTTACTTCATCTTGATAAGAACCGTAGAACCGTAGTTCTATAAATTTGAATAGGCTTTTTGTTTCAATACTAATTTTAAAAAAAACTAAATGACGGGCGCTTGTAAAATCAAGAGCCGGTTGCCTTTGTAAGAAGGGTCTATGGTTAGTTTCTATTATCAACTCATTCACGCGTAGTGCGCACCATGAGAGGAGTAACTTTAGTGAATTAAGGCTTAAATTTGCAATCAACTGTTTGCAAGTACTCTTGACTATAATACTTAAACTGCATCGCTAGTTTTACGGAGTTTGTATTTGGTTTAATTTTAATTTCTGCTTTGGCATCGGCAAAAGAGTTTAGTAACGTAAGCTTTTTCATTATGCCACCTTTGGTTAACTGAAGGTCATACTGAATATAGTCCATACTATCTAATGCTAAATTATCCCAAACCAGTGGATTACTTTTGATTTCACTTAATGTAACTTCTCTTTCGCTTGTACGAGTATTTTCAACTACACCATTAGTCATTTCACTTAGACTTTGTAAGCAATAAAGCTTGGGATCTGCTGACGCTGTTAAAGTAGTTACCAGTAGGCCCAAAAAAGTAATTTTGTGATTCATAAAAACGTCTCCATTGGTCATGTTTGAATGCAATCAATGAATTGCAAGTGAAAGGCCACAATTTTCCACAATTTTATAGCGGCGTGCGAACAAAACCCAATGATTTTTAGCTATCTAAGAATCACATTTCCTGCGCTTTCCTGGTCACCATTGGACTACGAAGGCATAATAGTTCTTAACTTATTCTTACACTTGCCCCACGCTAGGGCCACTCCAGGCACACGCAGTTTTTCTATAATCGCTGA
>JAYUTU010000228.1:0-5117 GCA_043754975.1 Bdellovibrionales bacterium
GGTGATGCGCGATCCATCTTCCCAGCGATCGTAGCCGGGGAACCGGTTCAGCGCGAACAAATTGCTGTCCTCGAGATCGATCGAGCGCGCATCCTCGTTGGGGATGACGATATTCGGAGTCGGCGGGGTCAGCACCAGTTGCACGCGCGGGGTGATCCGCTGGGTGCCGCCGAACGCCGGCCCAATGAACGGCCAGCGCATGTCGGCGGCCAAAGCGGCGATTCCGCGGGCGTGCCAGCCATCGGTGCCGGCATACGCCGCAACGGCAGTCTTGGCGCTGTCATTGGTGTGATAGAGATCGCCGCGGGCAAAGGCGGTGAAGGTGACATCCTGCCCCATGCGGGTGATCTTGCGCAGGTCCCACCGCGCGCTGACGAAGGCGCGCTGGGTGTCCTGCCCGTCGATGCGCAAGATGGCCAGGCTGTTGGCCTGGACCGTGACCTTGCCGCCGAGCAACGGATCGTCGAGCAGGAAACGCGCGTCGAGCGCCGGCAGCGCGATCGGGATCTGCTTCTGGACATCGTCGACGCGAAGCCCCTGGAACGCCCAGCCGGCGATCGAGATATAGCTCGACGGCGCGATCCGTTCGACATCGATGAAGTTGCGCAGCACGTCGTCGCGGCTGATGTCGTAGCGGCGGGTGACGGTCTTGTCGGAGGCGGCACGAAGCGAGCCGGTGATGCTCCAGAACGGGGTCAGCTGGAACTTGCCATTGGCCTCGATATAGCCACGGAAGTTGCGGCGATTGTTGGGGTTGATCGCATCGGGATCGGGATCATCGACTTTCTTTTGGGTTTCCTCTTCGATAGTCATCTCGCTCGATAATATAGTCGTCTCGATTTGCACTAGGCGTTAGCGTAGATATCGCCTTTTGTCGTTCTTTACGCTGCTGAATTTGTGCTATCAGATTCCATATTTTTTTAAGAACCATAAATAGAACGATTACCGCCGCACTTGAAATAATAACTTTTGCATTTGTTGTGTGTAACAAATTAAAGGTAGACCGAACGATTGGTCCAAACACTTTGGAAAGCAACTCTGTGTTTCCGGCGACAATGGCAATAGAAATTAAAAGACCAATTATTTTCATTCGTCGTTTTTTTCTAAACATAACCACCTACTTTTGTGTCGGGTGTATCGGAACCCTTGGATCGAGGTTAATGGATGTCTCTGGGCCAGACACCACGCCTTGGAGTCGATAAAATTAGTACAGCTACCCGCACTTAGACATTGATCTTGAATCCGAATTTCTCTCTTACCAATCATTCATTGACCATCGGTCGTCCTCACATACCACGATACATGTAGGCGTCTTTGGCTCATCAGAGTTGCTTTTATAGACGATAATTATATGTAATGAGTGATGAAGTTAAAATAAGCGCGGTCCTAAAACATCTAATGAAAAATAAGAAAATGACGTTCAAGAAATTGAGCCATGTTTCTGGCGTACCAATTTCAACCATAAAAACATGGAGCGCAGGCGTCGAGCCTAAATCATTGTCTCACGCTCGGAAGGTCGCGCGAGCTTTAGACGTTTCTGTTGAGTATCTTGTGTTTGGTGAAACCTCGGTACAGGCTCCGACAATGAGTGAATTATTAACAACACAATTATTCAGCGGGTGGTGCAAGGTAACAATCGAGATGCCGATAACCTCCCCAGTTTTGAAGAAAAAGGAATAGCCAATGTTTCAAAATCTAATTCTAGTTTTAATGTTCGTGATTTCTGCACCAGCTTTTTCAAATTCAACCGATTCAGCAGAATTAGAAGCTAAAGCACTCGTCAGTGAGCTAACAAAAGTCACAAATGAGATTCAAAAATATTTTGATCAGAATAATGAGGAAGCTCTTGGCTCTTTCAATCTAGATAAAAAGCTAGAGCCAGTTTATGCAAAAGTGAAATCTTTCAACGATCGGTATCCAAAAATAAAAGGAAGATTTAAAACCGAGGGAGATCGACTAAATGCCCTGCTTGATAAAGTAAATGACCAGCACGCCAAGGAGCGTGCGAAAATAGTGGAAGAGGCATCCAATGCTCTTAAAAAATCAGAAAAATCACTGAGAAAAGTTGTTGATAAAAAAGAAACCACCAATACAACTTCAGAAAATGTTTCCTACGATGATTGGTTTACACTTCAGGGCACTGGCATAAAAAGCGGGAAAAAATATTCGTTCATTGCCTGTGTAAACGGTCCCAGAAATGCAACTGCCGTTCAATGTGATGTTCCAGGATCAGCTGCAAAGCGCATTTTTTATAGTACCGATGACATCAAAGACATCGAAGTGAAGAAAAGATGGCTAAATACAATAAATGAAAAAAAATGTGTCACTGCGTATGTAACGGGTCATGAGGCCTTTGTTGTAGATGTAAAAAATCAAAGTGAATGCAAATAACCATATTGGAGACCATATGAAATTACTACTACCACTCATCGCTCTATTTTTTGTGGGATGCAGTTCCGCAGTTAAAAATCCAACAAAAGCGGAAATAGAACCCGACCACGTTGTTTCTAGAATTGATGAATTATCATCTCGCCCCGATTGGGTAAAAGAGTCTGAACCATTCCGAATTGAAAAGGGATCTGTCATTTCAACTGGAATGACAACCATCCCAGCAAGCGATCGAGTCGAAGCTGCTTATCGAATTGCGCAAAATAATGCAAAGGCCGCAATTGCCGGTGCGATTGAACAGAAACTAGAATTTATCTTTCAAAATGCGGAAGAGGGAACATCAATCAATGCCACACAGGCACGATATATCGGAGCTGAGGCATCAAACTTAGTTACAAGTACAATTAGACCTGGAAAAAACTATTGGGAAAAAGTAGCCACAACTCAAGATTCAGGTGAGCGCCTAACGCAATATAAAGTTTTTTCGACAGTCACCATGCCGGAGGATGAATTCAAACGAGCAATTTTTGAAGCCATCAAAAAATCTCAAGGTAAAGGTGGACTTTCAAAAGACTTCGCCAAAAAAGTTGATGCCCATTGGGACAAGTTTGTGGAAAACAGTCAGCTGCCACAGGAAAGCAAATAATAGATATGGGCCATACGAAAGCACTTATTATGGCCTTTACCTTTATGGTTTCAGCGAGCCACGCCAAAGTTCCGAGTTGGGCCGCAAGTAACAGCACTAAATTAAATGGATCTTCGCTTCGTACCGTCTGTCACGGCCTTGGGCCATCTGTTGAAATTGCGCGCAGTGAAGCGCTAAAGTCGTGCCAGCTAAATGCCAGTCAGTTTTTCAAATCGAAGATAAAAGTTAAATCGCTTTCTATCGAAACTGAAAAGTCAGTTGGATTTCATCAAGAGATCTCAACCGACGATGAATTCAGTAATTTGATCTGTGATCCAACTAAAGACGAGCTAGAGGAGTCGGACTCACAGTACAGCGTTTGGATTGAATGTAAATTCGATCTCAATAAAGCGTCTGTTGCGCATACAGATAAGCTTGAGGGTTCCCCCACCAACAAAGACCTAAATGCTCTGGAGCCAATAAAAATAAAGGACACTAATGACCAACAATCCAAGTATATTTTTGTGTCCATAATTCCTAAATGTGAATCAATCCTTGTTAAAGGCACTTTCTCCAGGGTCGTCGAGTGCACCCAGAATCCGTTAAAAATTCAAGTCAAAGATGGAGACAAAGAGTTTATTGTTCGCGCGAAGGGATATAAACCAAAAACAATTCAGGTGGGAGGAATCGGTGCAAATGAAACTCTTCAAGTGCTTCTGGATTTGCTCTAACTTATCAATTGTGTCCATGTCAATGGGGTGTGCTGGCTTCTCTACCAAGCCATTTAGTTTTTCTAATGATAAGTCTGACCTCATGGCGCAGTATTGCCAATCCGGCAAACAAATTAGGTCATTTAAAACGACAGTCCTCTATTTTACTCCAAAAGTTGAGCCCGGACTGTCTTTGGATAAAGCAAATCTGAAAACGAAAGAAACAGAAACCCACAAGAGGGGCCTCTTAAAGAATTTATTTTACCTGTTGGCCAACGAAGATGGGAAGCAGCAAATCGCAAATAATGGTGACGAGCCTGGATGGTACCTTCTTACCTCCGAAGATGAAAAGGATGTTCTGGATAATATTAAAGCCGAGGACTCCAACACCAAGTTTCGTCTCTTTACATTTATTGTGAGGGTGAAAAATAAAATCATTGTTTACCAATCAAACCTTAATTCACGGCGTATGAGTTATGACAAAACCTATTCGACAGATCTCCATAATTTAATTTCAAACTATGTCGTTTTAGTACCCAAAGAAGTTGTCGAAAAAATTGAGGGCTCTGAATCCGATAGCGCGGATTTGCAGACGACAATTTTAAATGACAATGGAGAAATAGATATTTCAAAAGCCGTTAATCAGAAGGATCTTTTGTGGATGGCGTATATCAATAGATTCACCTCAATAAAAGAGGCCTCAGATCAAAATTCTCAAAAATCAGCGATTGAGCTATCGCTTGATCTAAATGTTTTTTGTAAATATGGTCGAAGCATCTCTGCCTTGCAATCCCAGTAGACAGATCTCCGCTCGATAGATCTCCTCAATCGGACTCATGTATGGTCGAAACACTGGCTTGAATTGTATCCCGCCAAGGGAAAAGAAAACACATGCCATTTTTAAAAATACTTGAGTTTAAACACAGGACTGTCGATCAAAGACTTTTTACGTTTGTCATAAGCCTGAGTTGTTTTGACATTCGAGTGATTAACCAACTGAGAAACTTTATATAAATCAACACCACCCTCCAGCAATGACCCAATTACAGTGGCCCTTGCGCTATGTGGAGTGACATTTGCTTTAATGCCAATCTTTTCACAATGATGTTTGATGATGTAGTCAACGCTCGTGCCTTGTAGTTTTTTATTCCTGATCAAACCGCCTCTGGTCGTACATGACTGAAATATATAATCCCCAGCTTTGAGCTCACGACCAATAGTCTGCATGTACTGAATATAATTTTCTAAATGAAAAATTGCTGCTGGATGTAGCCGTGTTGTCTGTGGTTTATTGGTAACAATAGAGACCTTTTCTTTGATAAGAAAATTCATCAACGAACTTTTGCCTGCATTTGGCTGACCTATTAATGCTGGAATTTCTGAATCTTTGAGTG
>JAYUTU010000229.1:0-11770 GCA_043754975.1 Bdellovibrionales bacterium
GTCTTGAACATTAGGAGTTGGTGCGACACCATCCGATTCTTTAGCGCTCATTGAATTAATCATGAAATTGACTAAAAGACTCAGGCGTTTGTTTTGATAGCGGTAGACACTGACTGCGGGTACCTCGTCCAAATTGTCACTGTTAGTATCACTTTTAGTATTTTCAGTTTTGGTTTTATTTTTGGGTTTTAATTTTAGGCCTTCACCAGCAGATACGTTACCGCGAATAATGATGGCCACTGCTTTGTCGCCCCGAATAGAAGTTATTTTTATGATGCTGCCGGTATTTTTTTTATTTTTCCCCACAACATAATACTCGCTACCTACCACAACCTCGTCATCACCGCTGTCGACCAAAACCTTGGTGCCCTTAAGCTGACTGACAGTTGCACCAAAAGCACTGCCAGAAAAAAATAAGACTGCTAAGCAAAAAAACAAAAGCTTAGCTATTTTCAAAGGCACAGTAAACTCCGCTTAAATTATCTGATTCAAAATAGGATTTGTTACTGATTAAATATTCCCATAAAAACTGATTTTCCGAGTTTGCGGATTGATAGACTAGGATGAGCTTCGATGACTGAGCCTGCGCTCGAACTGTGGAATTGCTGCAGCCCAATGGCTTTAAGTTTTGAGCTAAAAAGCCAGGCGTATCGGATTCAAATTGCTTTCGTTCTGGAGATCGGTAAACAGTGCAATTTGTAAGTCCTAAAAAGACAGCAGCTGCTACAGCCAGGCGTATTTGTTTCATAGCTCAAGTTTGAACAGTAATTTGAAAAAAGAAAAGACCTTTGTCAGGTCTTTTCAAAAAAATTAAAATTTAAAACATGTTCAGTAATTAAAAAGGGATTTCTTCACTTTGGTTAAATGTTGGTTCAGGGCCGAAATCACCGAAATTAAAATCAGACCCGCCAGCAGATTGAGTTTGATTATTTGCAGAGCTTGATGCGCCGGCTTCAGTGTTTGTTGAACCTAAAAACTGCACTGTGCTAGCAACGATTTCAGTCGAATATTTCTTCTGACCGTTGTCTTCCCAAGAACGTGTTTGCAATTTTCCTTCGACGTAAACTTGACGTCCTTTAGCTAAATACTTACCGCAGATTTCAGCAAGCTTTCCCCAAACGACAATACGGTGCCACTCAGTGCGCTCTTGCTTTTGCCCACCTTTATCGACCCAGTTTTCGCTAGTAGCTACGCTTAAACGAGTGACTGTGGCGCCTTGGCCCACGGCTTTCATCTCAGGATCATTACCTAAACGACCTACGATAATTACTTTATTTACTCCGGACATAAACCCTCCTTCTTTCTTTTGCTTTCGGGTGTGAATTGAGTCAATCAGGACTTCTGATTTGCGGAAAGTATGTGCATAAAATCAGCCGAGGCTACCGCGAATAGAGAAAGCTGGCGGCAAAAATGGAATTTGTGATTCGGATTAACGCAGCGGGGAATAAGTCGGAGGTGGTCCGAACGAGGCTCCAGAAATTTTAAATCTAAACTGAATGCCATCTGATAATTCTGTTTTATATTTGTCTGATAAAGCTAAAAAGAAAAAATTGGCGCGCTGAAAAAAAGCGGATGAGGCCTTTAAGTTAATATCAAAATTATAGGCACCAAACGAGGGCTGAATAACATTATTCTGCATTTTTAAAGTTAAGCCAAAGTCCCCTTTGATGTCGCCGTAAAATTCATCTTTTGTAGTACCAAGCTTCGCAGACTCAATAGTAAATTTTCCACCAGCTAACTTTCCCTTCATTTCAATCGAACTGAATTTCAAAGTCGGTAACAAAATAGGCCCTGTTGCGGGAGTATCAATCGAGGAGCTTGGCATCTCAAACTCCGAAATACTCAGATTTAAATCCATTTCTGGCTGTTCGGTTAAGGCCAAGTCAGCGATCACACTGGAGTTAACATTTACTTTACCAAGAAGTGGCACAGGCAAATTTGTAAAATCACGAATTTCCTTTAAACTTAAATCTTTGGCTTGAATCTCAATCTTTGATCTCGCGACTCCAGATTCAGATTTTGCTGCGGAATTCATTGAGAGTTGAACTTCACCTTTGAATAGCCCCTGCGCTTTGATGCTGCCCTCAGGTTGCCTAGTTATAAGGGACCTGAATGATGGGCTTACGGAAAGGAAATCACTGGTTATAGCCGGAAATTCAGTGGATTCCACGAAAATTTTCTCTAAAGTTAAACTGGGTCCAATGGGATTAATCGACATGGAATCAAACTGAAGAAATACTTTACGATTAGTAATCTCAGAGACTTTACTGGTAATTAAATCATTAAGATCATTTAAAGGAAACAGCACGCAAAAGAAAAAAATAGTTAGTGCAAGAGCGGCTAAAATCCCTCCCTTGTTGCTAAAAATAAAACGAAATAGGCCAATAACTTTATTCATAATTACTTGGTGTCCTCGGAATCATCCGTTGGCGCTGTGGTAACTCCTGATTTTTTTCGCGGCACTGGCACGGGCGGAGCTTCGGGAGTTGGTTCGGGAACATTAAGGGAATATAATTTATAAGTGACATCGTAATAGCGAGTATCTTGTGCGTGCGCGTTCAACGTTAAGTCTTTCATTTTCACGCTTTCAGAAATGGCATTAATTGCTGTACCAATATCAACAATTTGTTTTAAATTTAATTTTGCCAGTTTCACTTCCATGACATAGCCAACCAAACTCGCGGGAATCAATCGACCTTCTGCAGTGCTTTGGATCAAGCCCACACGCTGTTCTGGAATTAAATTCGCAACTGTTAGGACGGATTCAATTGCATTTCTAAGAGTCTCTTGTGGGGGAGGAACTGCGACAGTAGAATTTCCCGAAGATTCCCGATAGGTTTTAAATAAATCTCGAATTAGCCCTCGTTTTTCTTCAAACGAAGTGATTAGTTCTTGTGATGTTGTTAATTGAGTCGTCGGATAAAACAAAAGAACCAGCATTACAGAAATTATTCCGAAAATCCAAACCAGTTTTTGGCCGCTAGCGCTCAGGGACTGATAGCGATCCTGTAACTTCGTGTAGGATTCACTCTCCTGAATTTGTTCGCCCAGGCGCGCACCAATAGCTTTGAATCGATCTTTTAAATCTTCAAGTTGACTCATTTAACTAGTCCTCGATCTGTTTTAAAAGTTAAATTAAATGCTGTGCGGTTAGGTACATTTGTCAAAGTCGCTGGTTGTAGGACAACTTGGCCATCTGTAGAAATGCGTTTTAAACTTTGACTAAAAAGATCAACGTCTTTTTGTGTTGTTGCATAGCCAATGATTTGCACAGAGTCGTCTTTCACTTGAAAATTCATAATATCGATTTTTAATTGCTCACGGCCAGGAGCTGATTCACTTATCTTTTTTAAAACCTCAAGAGCAGAATTTAATTTTGCAACCTGTGCAATTAGTTTTAACTCAGTGGCCTTTTTTTTATTTTCTCGAATGTATTTTTTGACACCGGCTTCATTAGCTTGTCCACGGGGTAGACGCGCGACTTTCGTGGCCTGTGCTTTAAGGGCAACGTCCCCTTTTTCTAGAAGATCCGTTGAAAAAACCTCACGAAAAGCGGCCCAAAAGAATAAAACAACTAAACTCGCACCGGCAACTTTTGCGATGGCCCCCCACCGCATCCACATAATTTTTAATTGATCATTTTGTTTTGCAAAATCACCTTTAAGTAAATTCGTAGCTGGGTTTCTTGGTTTTTTATAGGCTTCCAGAGCGTAGGCAACTGCTAAATTAAAGCGGGCATCAGTTCCCTGGTCAGCACTTAGGCCAAGGGCAGTAAAGGAGTCGATATGATTTTGCAAAAGTGGCACGGGGTTACATTTGATTTCAAGATGCTGAGTTAAAAATCCACCCAAATTTTGTAGGAGACTAACTCCGCCAGTTAAATAAATATCCGTGGCCTCAGCATGATGCTCACTTTGCAGTTCCAGTAATGACATTTGTAAATCACGAACGAGCTCACGTAAGGATTTGCTTAAAATATCTGATAACTGAGACTGTTCGAAACTAGCACCTTTTTTTGACAGCAGTAACTGACCTTGAGTTTGTAACGTTTTAACTGCATCAGCTGCTGGGACTTGAAACCGCTTGATAATATCTTGTATCAGCTGATCTCCGCCCCAGAACAAGCTGCGCGTGAAGATTAAGCGGTTATTTTCAAATGCAGTGAATAGTGTTTTTTTATGTCCAATATTTAAAACAATCTGAATTTTTTTTCGTGTTTTAACTTCGTCTTCAATAATAAAGTCAGCTGGAGCCGACGGAACGGCCTGATCCCAGGCTTCAATCAGGTTTGCAAACGCTAAGCCCTCAATCGAAATTAAATGCAGCTCAATGCCGAAATCAGCAGCTAGCGATATCAGGCTTTCAAGATGTCGTTTAGGGACAGCATTTGCTAAAATTTCTGCAGCGGGGCCTTGGGTGCGAATTAGCTTAGCTTCAAAAATACAGGCATCGGTATCGAACGGAATGTCTTCTTCCATTTCAAACGAAAGACTTTTTTGAATTTTCACACGATCTGAGAACGGAAAAATTTTATGTCGTGAAGTGACTTTGTCTTGGCGTACTGCCATCACAAAACGTGTATTGGAAAAATCCTGCGAGCTAACCAAGCCACGAATAAATTCAATGGCTTCAATTTCACGGTCTTGATCCGTACTATTTAAATTGAGAATTTTTTCATGGACTTGGTTAACAGCGATAGATTTCTTATTTTGAATAAGTTCAACAACTTTAATTGAGTAGTCACCGATATCAATACCGATTGATCTCATGCTTGTTAAACTCCTTCATGCGTTAAATCTGGCGCTGTTAATTCTCTGACCAGTATACGACACGGGGTTGACCTTTGGGAAGGGGATCTTGCTTCTGCGAAGGCGACTTAGGTCCAGCTGCAGTCGGCGGAGTCCCTCCACCATTTTGACTTTCAAGTTCTTTTTTTTCTTTATCAACAAATGATTTTATCTGTGCAGCTGAACGATTGATATCAACCACAACAGCAGTGATTTCTTTAATCACGGCCTGAGCTCCCGAGCCATAAATGCCAGTGGATTTCACGCGGAAATTGATTACTTTATCACAAAGCATTGGGATTTTTTCAAATTCAGCCGGATCTAATCGTGCCCCGCGACTCTCAACAAAATTTTTGAAATCACGATTGCACTCTTCTGATGTGGCACCTTTGAAAGGGCCACCCAGCTCTATGTTGTTTCGCCGAGCAATGGCTTCCCGCACAGCTTCGTCGGTCATCCCTTTATCCAAAGACTTTAAAACATTTTCAGAAGCCAGATTGGGATTGATTGATTTCATTCCATAGATCGTGATTTGGCTTGCCAGGATATTAAAAAATTCATCGGTCATTCCTGGAACTAAACGAATTTCATCAACAGTTCGAAATCCACGGTTCGGTGGATAGGATTCACCCAGGTCTGAAAAAAACCCTTTTTTTCCACCGCCACCAGCGCTTTCATTTTTTTCGCTCATCCAATCCGTCATCCGGTGGATCAAATCTTCAAAACGATAGTTTTGGTATTCTTGGCGAAATGCTTCTTGAGATTCCACGCGGTGAGAAAACAAAGTGAGTAGTTGCTTTGTCGTCAAATCACGGAGAGTTTTCGAGGGCGAAATAAGATCATTCACATCTATTTTAGAGCCTTCATCTTCAATCGTGTGTGTGTACGTCGCGTCCATTAAGGATTCTTGAGCCAGCTTCTCCATGGATTCTTTTGCTACGGAATTCATATCGGGCGGAGAAGGTAAGGGCCACGCAAATGGGAATCGCCAGATTTGATCCAGCTGCGAAGCAAAAGCTGGTGGCAGTGGAGACCGAGTTGCTTGTTGAAATAATTTGATGCGCAACAAAGCTAAATCCATTCCATTTCGGGCTGCATAATAGGCTTTTAAGCGACTGACTTCTTGTGAATTCACGACAAATTCATTGAGCGAATCACGAGAAACTTCTTTGGCGATATAAACCATAAACAGCAGGGACGTGACTGCTAAAATCAGCGCTACACCTTGGCGCTTCTGTGGACCACCCAAAGGGTTATGTTTAAGCCGTGACAGGAATTGAAAGCGTTTACTCATTGCGAGCCACCAGCTAAGGGTGGATTATTCGGAAAATGAATAGGGACTGCGTACTGGATTGAGTAGGTGCGTTTTTTTTTATCAACGTCACGTTCAATCGCCAAGGACACTTCTACAATTTGTGGAAAACGAGACCGAGTCGCAGCATCGCTGCTGTTTTTTGTATTCCACGTTGACACCCAATCTTGTTTTCCTTCACCGATGTAGCGCACTTTAAATTCACTAATATTTTCTAACAGCACATTTTCAGTGCCGCCTTCATTGACTTCTTCGTCGACAACCAACTGGGTCCTTCGAAACAAACATTGGCTCGATTTCGTCGGATCCGTTAAATTGCGGCACCCTTTCAAAGTATATCCGACTTCGATAAAATCAGCCTGTTGCGCATTTGTGGTCGTGCGTCCGTTATTCATGGTAATAAAATCAATTTGATTTTCAGTTCCTACAAAATGTGTGGCCGGATCATAGCGCTTATTTTCTCGCGGCACAGCTGGCGCTATGGCTCGCGGAGGGGTGGCAGGTACGCCCGGAGCTGGACCTGGTGGCTTGTTGACTAAATCTAGCAGTTCTTTTTCGAAATCGCGGTGATGGTAAGCTAAATTTAAATCTGTACGGATCATTCGCATGGTATCTCGAAGGGCGGAGACATCGTCGACTTCGCTTTGTATTTTAACTTTTGCTTTCAAGGCACGGCTCAGAGCTTGCGTGGTTAGCACAGTCAATGTTGATAATATTGTAATTGCTAGTATGACTTCAATGAGTGTAAATCCTGTATTTTTTTTTGTCATTAACCACCACCTGCAGGAGCTGCACCCGGTAGCGGTAAAGGGCGATCATAATCAATCAGGTAGATCGTCACGTTTGAAGTGATTGGCTTTTTCTTATCTTTAAAAGTTACCTCTACATTAAGCTCTTTGATAGATTTAGATAAATGTTCCGTAAATAATTTCATAATTGTTAGCAGCGTTTGATCAGCCCCGTCGTCACCACTGATAAGACTCGAGGACAAATCCGGAATTTCTAATTTTCTTGATTTCATTGTCCAAGAATAGCCGGGCAGTTCAGTGCCAAAATCATCTTCTTTTTCATCAGGAATAGAATCGAGTGGCTTACCTTTATATTCACGTTCTAATTCGCTGACTTTACGCTCTAGCAACGAAACTATTTGCACTTGAATCTGTGTTTTTCGAAGTCTTGAATAGGTTCCTGCCCAGGAGTTCATAAGAATAAATAATCCAGACGCCATGATCATAAGTGCTAGCACGACCTCGATCAGGGTGAAGCCTTTGCTGGCCGGTATTTTCTCTAGTTTCTTCGTCGCCGTTGTTTTCAGATTCAAACACATTCCTAACGCGTTAAATCCCGCAATGTTTTAGCCTCAGGGATAATATCAGATTGACCTGTGATTGGATTAAAGACAAGTGTCCAGATGGTCTTTCGTGGATCTTCAATCTGAATTGCAGAGGGCTCAATCATTCCCTGTGAAAAGAAATGGATGTACGCCACACCCTCGGTAGCAATAAGCTCTTGCGGGCCACTTTCAATGTGCACGAAGCGAAAGCCTTCAGGCAATTGCTGCTCTTTTTTAAAGATAGATGTGTCCGGATTAAAATCGGTTGGGGGCTTCTCATCATCACGAAATGTTGAGCCTGCTTTTGCGCGAGCTTCTTCGAGGGCTTTTTTATTTAGTAAAACGGCCTTAGTCGCTTTTTCGACCCACCAGGTTTGTTGATCTTTTTCTAACCGAAATGCTAGTCGGTAGGAAACTCCACCTAGTTTTGCCCGGTTTCTAATGTCTTTGCCGGCAATGACGAAGTCGCGGAACACTTTGCGTGTGTCTTGTTTTTTATCCAGCAGGCGGGGAAGCGCCACTGCCATAATAGCGCCAATGATTGAAAGAACGATGATTATTTCTAAAAGCGAAAAGCCGCTTTTTTTTAATTTACTCGCCAGCAGCTTGGGATCCCTCAGAGAAAATATCTTTGTCGTAGCTTCCGCCACCTTCTTTTTTATCAGCTCCCAAAGATTTCAAATTGTATCCCGTATCAGACCCATCGAAAACAAACTCAGTTCCCCAGCCATCTTTTAGAAGATGTTTCATCTTCGGATTGCTTGACCAGTTTTTGCAACCGGCGTCATCTTCAGTAATAAACGAAACCGATTTTGGATACTTTCCACACTCTGAATTGTACTCATTAATTTTATTTTCAATTTCAGACATTTTTAAGCGTGTCGAATTAACTTTTGATTTGGCATTTCCATCTGCAATTTTTGGTAATACGATGGCCATAATTCCGCCAATGATAACCAAGACAATAAGAATTTCACCTAATGAAAAACCTTTGTTATTCATTTTTTTTCCAACACCTTTGAACATCTTAAGCTCCTATCCACCTAATTTTGAGGTCAAATCAAACATGGGAACAATAATAGACAATACAATGACAAAAATAACAATACCAATCAACAATGTCATAAATGGATTTAGGATTGTTGTGATTGTATCAACTTTTGCTTTTACTTGAAAATCGTAGGCGTCAGCGACCAAAGTTAACATATTTTCCAGATCACCGGTTTTCTCGCCAATATTTACCATATGCACAACCAGCGGTGGAAAGTGTCCTGATTTTCGGAGCGGACCCGCAATCGATTCGCCCTCAGAAATATTACTCTTAGCATCGTCAATTGCCAAGGCGATCGCATGATTATCAACGACGTTACGCACGATATCTAAGGCATTCAACATAGGCACGCCACCATTTAGCAATGTCGCAAGCGTTCGCGTGAATCGAGAAATCGCCACCATGCGAATAATTTCACCAGCCAGTGGCAGTTTAAGTGAAATAGTGTCCCAACTTTTTCGACCTTCTGACGAATTCTTCCAGTGAATAAACAGGGAAATTGTTATCACAATAAACCCAGCAAACAAATACCAGTGATTAATAAAAACTTGGCTAGTCGATGAAATCATTTGCGTGTACCACGGTAAAGTCATATCCGGAAAAGATTCAAACACAGCTAATATTTCAGGTAATACTTTTGTGAATAAACCAAAAATAACCAACGTGATAACAACCAACATAATGATTGGGTATGTCATGGCGCTTTGAATGCGCTGTCGCAGTTCTGCTTGAGATTCAGTAAATTCTGCCAGACGAATCAAAATCACATCCAAGGTTCCTGACATTTCGCCAGCTTCAGCCATCGACAGAAAAATAGGACTAAATACAGAGGGATACTTTGCAAATGCTTTATGTAATGAAAGACCTTCATTCACCATGTTCTTACAGTCGGCCAAGGCCTCTGATAAAATTGGATTTTCAACTTGCTCAGAGACGGCTGTCAGGGCCTCAACTAGCGGAACATTGGCTTTTATCAAAGTCGCCAACTGCCGTGTCATTAAAGATAAATCTTTAACTGGAACAGTGCCCGAGCGACCACGTGGACCTGATTTTTTTTGCACAAGAGATTTTTTCTTATCTTCAATAGAAACAACAAAGATGCCATCTTTTTTGAGCTTCATACGGGCCGCGCGCAGATTTTCAGAATCTAGAACGCCCTTTGTATTTTTCCCCTCGCGGGTTAAACCTTTAAATTCAAAAATCGGCATAGGACAGGTTCACATTCTGCAAGCAGTGCTTGCTTAAATATCCATTTGCGTATTCGTTACAAGCTCTTCAATCGTCGTAATACCAGCTAAAACTTTTTGGATGCCATGATCACGAAAGGTCTTCATGCCATTTGCGATCGCCTGTTTTTTAATTGTGCTGCCATCTTTTCGCTGCATAATTAAGGATCTAATATCGTCTGTTACAGGCAAAATTTCAGCAATAAGCGTTCGACCTAAATAACCTTTTTGGCCACAGTGTTCGCAGCCGATGGGTTTACAAATATTAGTCCCTTTAATCTGCTCGCGTGCCATCCCTAGGGTCAGCAGATCAAATTCAGACGGCACATGCGGTAATTTACAGTGCGGGCAAAGTACCCGCACCAAGCGCTGTGCTAATATTCCTAAAACTGATGTGGCTATCAGAAAGGGTTCGGCGCCAATATCCATCAGACGGGGAAAGGCACCTGAAGCATCGTTCGCATGGATTGTTGAAAGCACTAAGTGACCGGTCAACGAGGAATTAATAGCAAGCTCTGCAGTTTCTAAATCGCGGATCTCTCCGACCATAATTATATCAGGATCTTGCCGCAGAAAAGAACGTAGACCAGCAGCAAAAGTTAAACCAATTTTTGCATTCACTTGCACTTGACCAACACCATGAATTCGCTGCTCGACGGGATCTTCAACAGTTAGAATATTAATATCTGGCTTGTTGAGTTTTGAAACGCACCCATACAGCGTGGTTGATTTTCCAGATCCCGTTGGCCCAGTCACAATTAAAATTCCATAGGAGCGCACGATCAAATCATCCATCACTTTCATGGTGTCTTCGGAAAATCCCATTTGATAAAGTTCGCGCACTTGGCTTGATTTATCTTGTAAACGCATCACTAAACGCTCGCCGTGGGTTGTTGGCACTGTTGATAAACGAATATCGATATCTTTACCGCCTACTTTTAATGGAATACGGCCGTCTTGAGGTAAACGTTTTTCAGCAATATTTAAATTGGCCATAACCTTGATACGAGAGGTAATTGCATTTTGTAATTTTTTAGGTGGTTTAAAAATATCAAATAACAAACCGTCGATCCGGTACCGCACGACCATATCTTTTTCATAGGGCTCGATGTGAATATCTGAGGCCTTCTCTTTGACGGCACGAAAAAGCAAAGAATTAACTAACTTAATAACCGGAGCATCGTCTTCGCCGGCTTCTAATAAATCGATGATTGGATCTTCCAGATCAATTTCATCTTCATCAATATCATCCATTCCGCTTAAGTTCGCTGTGCTTTTTTCATAAACACGATTTATAGCGTCTTGAACGCGCTGTGAGGTGCTCACTAGCGGACGAATGCGTTTATTAAACAAAATGCGTAAATCATCCAATGCCTTCGTGTTTAAGGGGTTAGATGTTAGAGCGATCATTGTGTCGCCTTCAACTCGGTACGGAAGCACACCTTGGGTTTTCGCATAGTTGATTGGTAAATCTCGGATCAAGTCGGCAGAAATATCATTCACTGGAATATCTTTTATAAATTCCATCCCCAGTTCACGGCACAGATCAGCGACTAAATCATCTGCTGATGAATAATCTTTTTTAGCTAAAGTTTCCCCTACGGAACGGGACTGGGAAACTGAGGGATTCCCAAGGACCGATTTAATTTGCTCTGCACTTAAAGACGTGGCTTTCGTTAAAACCCCGGAAATATCCAATTGAGCCATTACCGTTTCACCGGAACGTTCTGCGGCACACGCGTTTCACGTTTCATGACTTTATCTATGGTGCTGCCAAACGGATCTTTGCCGCCCTGTTGTTTTATAAATCGAAGACGTTCAGCAGATTTGTTCGACAATAAAGTACGCTGGTCATTAGGATTACGAATAATTTTTGGCGTTAGAAAAACCAGCATATTAACTTTCTTCTTGTCGCTTTTTTTACCTTTAAATAACCAACCCAGAACTGGTAGATCTCCTAACAAAGGAACCTTCTTAACAGTTTCAAGTTCTTCATCTTTAATTAATCCGCCAAGCACAGCCGTATCACCATTTTGTACGATGATGGTTGTTTTAATTTTT
>JAYUTU010000230.1:0-2357 GCA_043754975.1 Bdellovibrionales bacterium
AAGTGGTACACTTTGATGAAATCAGGTGGCGCACTTACATGAAATTGACTGGTACACTTTGATGAAATTGGCCGGTACATTTCGGATGAAATCGGTCAGGTTTCGCCGTAACATATTGAAAATATTAATAAAAATTCCGTCTAGTCATCGTTCTGTCATCTAGCTTCGTTGAACCCCGCAAATATACATTTCTTGACAAGTACGCTAAATTAGCGTACTTTCATATTATGACTCGTGTTGACCTGCATCTGATTACAAAGTCATTAAGAAAGCTTCCCGATTTCGTAATTGATAAACTCAACGCATGGGTAAGGTCTGTCGAAAACTATGGTGTTCGTGAAGTTAGAAAAGTTCCAGGCTATCATGATGAACCTTTAAAGGGGCAAAGAAAAGGGCAACGCTCGATTCGACTGACTAAGGCTTATCGCGCTCTTTATACTGAGTATAAAGATGGCGAGCTTGAAATTATTTTGATCGAAGAGGTAAATAAACATGAATACTAAATATGGTCTTAAAGAATTAGAAGCTGAATTTGGTGAGTTAACCTTTGGGCGACTTCTTCGATCGCACCGTTTGGGCGAAGAACTAACTCAGGTCGAAATGGCAAAGATTTTGAAAATTTCGAAACAAAGCCTTAACGACCTTGAAAGTGGACGAACGATCCCTTCAATTTCTAGAGCTTTCGAAGTTGCTAAAAAAATTGGGCTAATGGAAGCCACTTTGGTTGAATTAGCAATCCAAGATCAATTTCGTCATGAAAAGATGAATCTTGTCGTTAAGGTTGAGCGGCGAAAAAAACTTAAGAAAGTTTCGTAAAAAAACTAAACGATCGATAGCGGATATTGGTCAAAACGTTCAGCAATATCGAATTGAGAAGTTCAAAATCTAGGGGTTTTGAAGCGGGATCATTTTAGAACAACCTCTGTCAAATTCTTCGGTGCGGATTTCGTGATCAAAATATCGTCTTCTATTCTGACCCCGCCAAAGTCTTTCCACCTTTCAACCTCAGACCAATTGATAAAATCTTTGTACTGATTCCTGATTTTTTGATCTTCGATGAGGGCCTCAATGAAGTAGCAACCGGGCTCAACAGTTAGAATAAAGTGCTCCTGTATTTTTAGATCCACCTTTAAGGTTACGCCGCAATATTTTTGTGGTGATTTGTTTTCCTCACATCCCGTATCCCGGACTCTTAAGCCGACAAGATGGCCAACACCGTGTGGATAAAATACCGAAATAGCACCGGATTCAAGGATTGAGTCAATGTCACCTTTCATAATATTGAGTTGCCGCAAGCCATCCGCAATAACCCAGGCGGATTCGCGATGAACATTTCGCCAATCTATGCCGGGGCGCGAGATCGCGATAGCTCTTCGTTGCGCCTCTAAGACCATTGCATAGATGGCCGCTTGCTGCGTTGAGAAACTACCGTCTGCAGGAAAAACCCGAGTAATGTCTACGCAGTAATCATATAAGTCAGCTCCAGCATCAATCAGAACAAGATCGCCTTTTTCAATTTTATTATTTGTTGGGATTGCATGTAGTACAGCCGAACGAGTCCCTGTTCCAACGATTGTATCGTAAGGGACTCTATGTGCACCATTTCTTTGAATTTCAGCTTCGAACTCAATTTGAATTTCTCTCTCGCTGATCCCAGGTTGGATTAACTTTTTTATTTTCTCATAACCCTTATTTGCAATTAATGCGGCTTTAAGAATTAATTCTACTTCTGACTCATCTTTGATTCTGCGGGTAAAATCTATCTTTGCGCAAAGTTGAGCACGTGCGGCTGCATCGCAATTTTTTTCAAGCTTTAGGGTATTCAGTGATGGCTGTCCTAAAATAAAAACTCTGTGAAAATTCTGACTGGCCAAAAATGAATCTAAGGATTCTAGACTTTCACATTCGCCATCTGCTTCAAATTTTGAACCTTCCCACACCATCTCTGCAGAATTCACAGGTTTCACAAAGTCGATCCACCCTCTCTTTTTAGAGTATAACGCGATACCAGAAACCCGTTGTTTTCCAGTAATCCAAAAATAGGCAGGATGCGGTAAAAAATAATAAGTCTGATCTAACCCGCCGGGTTTTGGTAAATGCTCTCCACAGCAAATCAAAACGGAGTCATTGTCCTGCAATGACTCCGACCAGTTACGAGCTAAATTATCACGGCGATTAGAAATTATATTTCTCTCGAATGGGGCCATATCTAACGTTATTTTAGATATGGCAAGCTGTCCATCAAGGAAATTTTTTTAGACATCTAGATTTAAATCTGTCATCAAACTTTGAAATCTGCCGAAATTTCATGAAATATCGACGTTAATTCGCTTCTTGGGTGTGTGTGTTATTAAGTA
>JAYUTU010000231.1:0-5077 GCA_043754975.1 Bdellovibrionales bacterium
GCGTGGTTGTGTTGTCGGGCAGGGTGAATTAAAAGCGACAGGATATGATCCCATTTTCTCATTCAACCATACGGCTGCAATGCTTCGAGCAAATATAAATCGACTATTCAGAAAAACTTGGAATACGACAAAAAAACCAATTTGCCTTAAGTACCATATTGCAATTTACATCTTCTATCATAACTTACGGCTCATTGATCCGTTGGCCTTCAGCAACAATTAAAGGGGGCAGTTCTAGAGATTAACCGAATCTTGTTGATGATAACGGACTTGCAACTGCAGAGGCAAAAACGTTAGACTACGGGAATGTCTGCCCCATCACACACTCTATTATTAGTCGACGATGAGACTGATCTTGTAGAAATTTTAGCAACTCGGTTTGAGATGGCCGGTTACAAAGTTTTCACTGCAAACGATGGTCACGAGGCGCTACAAATTCTTGAAAAAGAAAAAATTGATCTTGTCATCACCGACGTGCAAATGCCAGGCGTCAGTGGTGTTCAACTGCTAGAAAAAATTCGTGAAAAAAATCCTAACGTGCCTCCGGTGATATTCATCACTGGCTACAGTGCAATAAAGCCTGAGCATGCTTACGATAAGGGTGTGCAAGCTATTTTTGCAAAGCCATTTGATTTCAAGGATCTCGTCGGGTGTGTTAAAAAAATGCTCTCGGCTAGCAGCGAGCGCCTTAGCCCGCGTGAATTCAGAGACGAATTAAATACCAAAATCAGTATTTCTTTTTCAGATCTCAAGCAGGCTCAAGACGCCCGGTTACTTAATATCGGTAAGGGTGGATTTTTCATGAGTCTTAGCCCAGAAAAACTTCCGGCAGTGGATACTGCTATTGAGTTTCATATTAAATTTGATCACGGCTTGGCTGAGATCAAAGGGCGCGGAATTGTTCGGTGGGTGAGAAAAGAATCCGAAGATAATTTACCAGTTGGCTGCGGAGTTGAATTCGATGAGCTCGACGAAAGCTCTTCCAGCCAAGTGATTGCGATGATCAATTCCATTCGCACAGGGCACTATATTCCTCGCAGTTAATGGCTAACTACTTAGTGACGACTGAAAATGTTCGGGGAGTAGATGCCGCAACGACTTCGACAGAAAAGTAATATCTTGAAATCTCAACACCAGAGCTGGTTTTAACTTCAATTTTCCAGTTTCCAGACGTGTAATTTGTTTTGAACGCATACCCACGGTAGCCTAGTTCTCGGCCACCTTGAATTTTGAGCGGAATTTTATCGACTAGGTCCCAGTCGCCGTGCTTATTTTCCTGATGCCAATGAATAACGACTTCATCTGAGATGCGAGCAGGTGAATAAATCTGGGCGAAAAAATAAATTTTATCCCCAGGCTGGGCTTTAAATTCCTTGTCCGAATTTTGAAAAAAGTCAGGCCAGCTGGGCTCATAGGAAAGTAAATAAGAACCTTCCTTTTTTTCAATGAAATGGTACACGCCCTGAGCCTTCACACTGAGTGGAACTGGCGGAATCCAGCCTAGAAAGTAAAATATAAAAAATAAAATCATCACAGAACCTGCGGGTGCCATAATGGCTCGAAACAGCACTGACCTATTGGGTATAGCTTGGAGTAATTGGACGTACTGAAAATAAAGCACGGCCAGGGTCGTGATTAACGAGCAAATAAATGGAAAAAATCCGACAGAACCATATAGAATGGGGAATACAATAGATAAAAAAGAAAATAAACAGATCACATACAGTCCAACTTTGAAACTGACGTTGGCTTTTTTTATTACCGGAAGCTCATTGGCCAACAGTAAGCCAATAATAAAAAATAGAAACACAAAGCTACTAAAGATGCTGGCGCTTTTAATATAGAATAACGAATACACACTGAGCAGGGATCCTAATAAAAAATGCAGCAAAAACGATCGGTAACTCCAAAGCCGAAGTAAAACACCAGATGGGCGCCAGGCACAAAGACGATGGAGCAATTCAAAATGCAGAAGACCTGCGATAATTCCCAAATATATGATTTGCTGAAAAATAGAAAATAATTCGTCGGGTGCTGCAAGCAGCCAAATATCCACAAGGAATCCCCCGACAAAGAAGGCGATCTCTAAACTGGACTCATGTTTGGTGAAAAAATCTGACAACCGGGTCTTGAGCATGGTGTAATTGTGCTTGATCTTGAATATTCAAAGCAATAAAAAAGGCTGATATGACTGAAGCTGCGCCCATAGTCGGTAATTTTTTGTTCCTAAAGGTTGTCTCTTTAACCTCAGTAGGGGCTTTTTTACAAGTTAGCGGTGGTGGTGATAAAGATCTTTTGCTGCCTTTTGCTGAGCAAACAGATGAATTGCACGTCGGCGATGACGTTTTGGTTTTTGTTTATCTAGATAAAAGCCAGCGGCCCTGTGCCTCCATGCGGGTTGAAAAATTTTTGCAAAAAACATCCAGTGAATTTAAAACTGACGACTCTGTTGATTTGTGGATCTATCGGAAAACAGACTTGGGATATAAGGCTATCGTAAACGAAAAAATAATCGGTGTTCTCTATGAATCGGATGTATTTAAAGCGTTACACTATGGACAAAAATTAAAAGGCTTCATAGGAAAGTTAAGGCCTGATAATAAATTAGACCTAAAATTAAGTAAATCAGGGCATCAATCTGCCGAAGATATCGGGCCATTGATTTTAAAAATGCTTACGGAGCAAAACGGATTTTTAAACCTGAATGAGAAAACGTCGCCCGAGACCATTTATAAATTATTTTCTGTCAGTAAGAAAAAATATAAAATGGTCCTAGGCGGCTTATACAAAAAAAAACTAATTACAATTCACGAGGACGGAATACGACTCGTTAGTAAGTCAATTACATAGCAGTCTTTTGATCTGACTCTGTATCTAAAATAGGAATTTGACTCAGTCTTAACTTACGGCGTGATTGCTTCGAAGCCAGTCGTCTGTGCTTTCGTCTAAGAACTTGTGTTAACGTTTCGCAGACATCGTGAACACAGGTGTAGAAGTGATCACCATGGCTTTCGACTCGAATAATAGATTTTGAGTTTGGTATTTTCAAAAGAACGATACATTCAAAATGAGGACGTCGGTTTTCAGTGCGGTGCCGATCCTCAAAAACAGTGACTTGAACTTCAGATTTTGGAAACTGTTGCAGAAATGGATAAATAGTATCTTCAATTTTAGTTTGTAAAAAGGTTTGCAAATTTTCAGTGCGCTCAAAATCTCGAATGACAATCTTTGTTTGCATGATAACTCCTTCGTTAAGTTGGTGAGATCAATCACCAACACCAGTATCTAACAAACAGAATTGCTAATGAAAAAAAAAGTAATTCCTGTGCAGATAAACACCGCGTGCCAAATTAGTTATTTCGAGGCCACACAAAGTCCAGTGGGTGTAAATAGAGTTTTCTTAACAGTGCTGTATAAATTAATTTTCTTTTTGGTGCGTGAACATGACGGGCCTTAATGGCAAGCAGCAACGCTAACGAAAAGGCAACTGTCACATTTATTATTCCCATGGAAATGACTCCCAAAATGGCAAGCCAAAAATTCCAACTGCTTAAAACTGTCATTGGAAGCGAGTACAGAGCTGCAGCCATGGCTCCGCTAGACAATGTGACGTGGCGAACTTCAAGGTGAAGTCCTAGAAACTGCAAGATGACGGGGAAAAGTCCTAACAAAAAGCCAAGTGAAATACTGGAAGCAATTCCTAAAATATTTCGTCTTAAAAAGATTGAAAATGTTTTTGCGCGTAAAGGTCCTAGAACAAAAATAAGTCGTCGATTGGCAGCTAACGCCGGAGCAATTTGATGATAGGTAAACCAATTTTCTATCCAGCCTGAGAATAAACTTGAGACCCAAAGCAGTAGGCCAGTAAATGCCGCATACACAGGAGTCACTCCAAGAATTGAAAAACTGTTCATGACAGTCTCGGCTTCGGTTGCGTCCAGAAACGGCGACTGAGTCATTTTATGTGCGATCCAGCATAAGAATAGGGTGAATGGCACGACTCCAAGCACATTTCCAAAAATGGCAGCGAACTGGGATCTTATCGTATGTACGATCTCATTTGTTAGATCCTCAAGCTCTTGTTGTTTTTCGATGGCATCCATTTTTGCGGCAAGTGCTGGAGCTGTGGAAGATGGTTGCTTTGTGCCTAATGTGAAATGGAAAAAGTGAATAGCCAGGAAGCTGAGTGAGTAATTAAGACTGGCGATGATGCCGCCAAAAAAAAGTTCAAAATGAATGTGATGAAGCAAAAGTTTAAAGATCGCAGTCAATGAAGTGATTATACCGCCACCAATAGCACTTTTAATAAGAGTGATATATTGTTTTGGGTTCCTAGTGATGTAGTGCTCTCCAGTTTCTCCGTTACGCTCAACGATTTTACGCGAAAGGAGTGAAAAAATCTGACTGAAAAAGCTAATCAAGCTTCGCTTTTTTATGTTTTCAGCAATTAAATTTTCTAAGAATCCAGAGAGCATAACCGTATCAATTGGATTGGACTGAAGCAAAGTGACCAGGTCACTGATTCTTTTCAGTAAATGCTCTATTCGTTCAATTTTGAAAACTATTTGAATGCTGACGCCGTGCTGATCCAAGTACTGTTGAACTTCTAACAAGGCATTTTTACAATCAGCAATTTTTTTAAATATAATTTTTGCCTGAGCTTGCCTGAGCTCTGGAATGGGCTCGGTGATGAACTTTTCAATGGATTCTGGCAAAAGATAAAACGCCGAATTTTGAAAATATGGATCTGCTACACGTTTTCGCAGATCCGTCGAAAGACCTAGACCTTGAGCTTGTAATGACAAAAGAAGAATAGCTTGTTCGCAATCCGTTTTTAAACTGTTCCAGTTTTCTTCTTCACTGCCAACATCGGCATGGAATAACTCAACAATTCGAGCGAAAGTGGACTCATCCAGAAGGTGAATCCATTCAAAATCTTCTTGGCCATGAAAATTTTGACTAAAAATATAAGAAAGCTCTCGGTCCCGCGGAGTTTGTGGCAACCATTTTTCATTAAGCCGCCCACTGAGCTCACCTAAAAAATGATCTTGGCTAAATAGACCAATTTCTATAAATA
>JAYUTU010000232.1:0-2339 GCA_043754975.1 Bdellovibrionales bacterium
AAATTTTTCCAGCTATTGTTATGCCGTGCTTAGCTAAAAACGCCATATCAAACTTAGCATTTTGAAGAAAGTAATCTTTTTCTGAATTAGACAACAGAGTTTTTATGTCTTGGAAATGACAATCTTTTAACGCTCGTATCTCTTCGCGCGGGTAATCTTGGAAATTAAAATAAAAATTTTCATCTTCTGTAGATAAAATTATAGAAAATAAATCTGCGTTAATATAGGGGCGTAAACCTGTAGTTTCGGTATCCACCGCAATGATAGACGAAGCCTTTAGTTTTGTAAAAGCTTCGTCAGAATTGTTTTCTGAAATAATCATGTTTACCTTGTTTTCCTGGGTCCTCGCACAAGCCCTTTCGGGCTGTACGGAACTTTTTTAGGTAGGGTGGGGCTGAGTAAACTTTCCTTATCATACGCATCGAATTGTTCCTGAGTCATCTTTCCTTCAGAAACTTTTTTGAGTGCGTTATCACGTTGTGCTTGTGATTTAAAACTCATCTTTTGTAGTGCCCGCTGCTGTTTCGTCAGTTTCATCAACGTCATGCTCTTTAATTTTTCCAGCGTTGCCTTTTATCGTGTCAAACCAGTTCTTACATTCTTGTAAGTGTACTGTGTCTGTCGCTGTACTTGGGTTCGCGGTAAACTTAAAATATGGTTTTACGCCTGTTACTAATTCAGAAGAAATTTCCCACATTTGCGAAGCTGGCGGTTTTTGGAACATGCGTGACTTCGCAAAGTAATCAGCTATTGCACGGCCTGCTTGCGAGCTTGTTCGTAAAAACTGTAAACGAATCGGGAACGCGCCGCCTTTAGCAATATCACCTGGAACCATTGCATAAAAATTGTAGGCTTTATCTCTGCGCATTTTCTTATTCTTACTGTCTTTAGCATCAACTTCTTCAAACTCCCACGGAAGTTCGTCGTTCGCAGCATTCCAAATCTCGTCACGTTTCCACTTCGGCGGGCTTTCTGAAATATCAGAAATGCGCCAAGTCTTGGTCATCATAAACGGAATGACCTTAAGCTTTTCGCCTTTTTTCGCTAGTGTTTCTAACGTTGTAGAGCGAATTAAATCCCCTTGAATTTTATTACCTGATTGCACTTCTTTTGAAAGCCCGTGCATCAGTAATAATTTCGGAATTATAATGTCGTTACTTGTTGCTTCTTCCGCTCCCCAAGAACTGTTTATATCAGTCCCGGTCGTAGATAAAGCTGTACTGCTTGCCACTTTCGTTGCTACCGCTTTGTTGGTCTTTTTCACTGTTTCTTTTTGTTCCTGCATAATCATGCTCCTTTTGTTTTTGAATTCGCCATTCTATATACTCAAATAATAACCAAATCGCTTCCGGGTTTTTATCGCGGTACGCACGTACCACTTTACCAAAGACGTTTTCGCACTCGATGAAAAATTCTTTGTACTTACCCACTACTTTTTCCTTACAGATAAAGTAAATACTTCCTTTGCAGGTTGTAGGCCCGGTGGGACCCAACCCAAAATCCCTTGGGATTCTTTGGCTTCGATTTCAGCTTTTGCCCATGAGGAAAGTTTTGACGAGTGAACACTTACGTATTCCCAGTAAATTCCCTGTTCTTTGAAATAATTAAAAAGTTTTTCTTTTTCTTCTTGAGTGGCCGGAACTGCCACGTTTTTTTGAATCTTAGCGGAGAAAGTTCCAAAGTCGTTTTTTATACTCTGGGTGCCGGATTCTTTCATGAAATTTAAAATTTTGTATTTTACAGCTTCAACTTCGGCTGATTTTTCAGAGAGTATATCCTCTATAGCCTTTTTTTCGTCGGTAAGCTTGATTAGCGTTCTACACATTTCAGTCATATCCATAAAGTCCTCAGTCTTTCAGTCATGTTTCAGTAAGCGAGTTAACGCCCGTGAAAATATTATTGGACCTAAAAATGGGGAGTTTCAATAAAATTATTGTATGACTTTAGACGTTATCGATATTTTCCCTCAGAACTTTTTCACTTAATTGCTGCTTATCTGACAAAGCTTTTAAAACAAGCTCATCTATTGTGTTTTTGCAGACCAAATCAATTCTTGTTACGGATTGATGTATGTCTGACCCTCCGCGATAGCAACGACTTTCTGACTGCAAATCATGCTCTAGCGAAAAACCACGAGAGTAATAGATCATACAACTTGCCGCAGTTAAATTTATCCCTATTCCCGCACTTGCAGGGTTCCCAATAACAATCCGAACGCTTGGGTCATTTTGGAAAAGATCGACCATAGCCTGTTTGTCTTTAGTGGCTCCGGTAATTTCAGCCCACTTCAGTTTCAATTCTGTACAAACTTCTTTTATATCTTCATAGTTTGCTTTAAA
>JAYUTU010000233.1:0-2334 GCA_043754975.1 Bdellovibrionales bacterium
GGGGTTTCTCAGATGAATTTGACTAATTCTGAAAAAATAACCGTACAAAACGGAATAAATGCGGAAATCGAAAAGTTGATCAAAGAACAGAAGAATTTCAAGTCCGGTGAAGTCAGCTGGGACTTCAGAAAGAAGGCATTATGATTACACCAATTAAATTTTTGTCATGGATTTTAGGAGTTATATTTACTTTGGGGATCGCTGACTCCTTTGTCCACCTAACCTACAAAATGGGTCAGGCCGCTATCCACGCTCATAAGCATAACCAGATTTCTTATTCAAAGTATAATAATTTGCTATGGAGAAGTAGCCGTCAGAACTCAACCGACAAAAATATCAAACAATAAGTTTATTTTTTATGGCCGCCTAACCGGCCCGCTTTTTTAAATCAATCAGACTCGAAAACATTAGCCTCTTTCAATTTTTTAAAAATGAGGAGCTTTTAAATGAGTCGTATCAACGCTTTGTATGTCAGAGTAAGTACCGATACCCAACAGACCGGATTAGAATCGCAGATTCGTGCACTAAAAGATTGGTGCAACCGAAATCAAATTGATCAATATGAAATTTTCGCGGACGAAGGGATTTCTGGTGCTAAGGAGGATCGTCCGTCTTTAAATCGACTGATGGCAATGGTTGAAAATAATCAAGTCGAACAAATTATTGTATTTTCGTTTTCACGCTTTGCCCGAAGTACAAGTCATCTTTTAAAAGGACTAAAAATATTCAAAGAAAAAAACACCAGATTTATTTCAACGACAGAAGCTATTGACACAAATTCCCCATTGGGCGTAGCCTTGTATACAATACTCGGAGCTTTAGCTCAGCTTGAACGCGAAATGATTATCGAACGCGTTCGCGCCGGAATGGCCAATGCCAAAGCGAAGGGAAAAAGAATTGGCAGAATCAAAAAAAGAAATTCAGTTTTAATCCGCTCGTTAATTGAAGCCAAACTTTCTTATCGAGAAATTGCCAGAATTGCAAAATGTTCGCATGGATCGGTGCATGCTGAAGTGGTTTCTTACAAAAAAGAAAAAGAAGCTGCGGAAAAAATAAAAATGCAAGAGCTGCAAGACTCGATAAAATCAGATTCAACAAACCAAACGATTGAAACCATGAAAGCAATGAATGTTTCTGAAGATGTTGTTCAAAAAATTCAGCAAAAAATTGAAGACGAGGCAAAATCTAAAGTCACCGCCGTTCAAGGGCAATACTATGAAACTTTTGACTAAGTAATAGCTCAGAGCCACTATCCAAAATAGGTTATTTGGGTAGTGGCTTCAAAACTGGTTCAAGCCATTTCAATATTTTCTCGTACACAAGATGCTGACTTGCCGTCAAATTATCTACGCGCACGACAATCTGTAACGCTTGAAACGAAAAAACTTTGAACCTTGCTATAAACTGATGAGTGTTCTCGGTTTCTAAATCCAATTTCAACAAAAGTTGTTTCAAGGACGTTGGGATTTTATTTAAAGCCAAGAAAAGTTTTCTATCAGAAAATTTTTCCGCTATCGCCGCAATCAATAACCTTTCTAGAGCTTGCGTGTAACCGCGTAAAAAACACCACTCTTCAAGTTCTAGCCCGTATTTTCGCGGCGGTCTTAGTTTTGGCCAATTTTCCAACTGTAAGAAGTTGGCTTCATATTCCGCGTAGACATAATGGACAAATTGCCTGCTTAGATCAGTTTTGGCATTTTCAAAATTCGGCGGAAAACTACCATTGAGAACTTGGTTTATATGAACAAACTCGTGCTCAACAATAGAATGTAAACTGGAATTTTTTTTAATGTTTTTCCTAGTGGCTACTAAAACAATTGGCGGTGATTTAAGCTCTCCAATTTCCAAGCAAGGAGTAGCAATCGCATTACAACCCGGAGCTGTCTTGGATAACCAACTCGGGTCAACAAAACCAACCAAATAGTCGCGCTGAAATAAATCTGAATGGATGAGCTCCGCTTTTTCTATAGGAACACCAGCTAAACCTATGTAAGAACTCTTTAATATTTGACGGTAATTTTTGGAGTGCTTGACGTATTGATTATAAATCTTCAAGTCTGGCAGTAAGTTTTTTGCCATCAGTTTTGCTTTTCTTTTATTAGCGATGTCTTGTTTTGTCTTCACCTAAAAAGTATATCTTCATCAATTCAAATTCGGAATACGAAGCCAGACCTTGGTGTGGCCTATCTTTTCTAAATTTGACAAATATCAATGCCTTTAAAGGGTGTCATGAAAACTTTGGCTAAAAATTAGACGACTCACGCCAATAAACGCTGAGTCGTTTTTTATTTAGGTGCCTTGAAAGCAAGTGTTTGTTGGTCACTTCCATTTGGG
>JAYUTU010000234.1:0-5039 GCA_043754975.1 Bdellovibrionales bacterium
CGTGACGCGAACTTAGTGATTGCAAAGCGAATAGGAAAATCGATTTGTTACTCGGTGGCAAATAGCATTGTTAGTGGACCCAAAAGTAAATTAATTGACTTAGGATGTTGCCAACTGAACTTTAAGGATAAAAAAAACGTATGAAAAAACTATTCGCGATCAGATCTGCTCTAGCGGCAGCTACAGTGGCAGTTGTAGTAGCTGTAGTAGTTGTAGGGCCAAATGCCTTTGCAGCGGACAGCAAATTGACATTGACGGGATCGAGTACGGTGGCACCGCTGGCGACGGAGATCGGCAAGTTATTTGAGAAAAAAAATGCAGGAACTAGAGTCGACGTGCAGTCGGGTGGATCATCGCGCGGTGTTGCGGATGCGCGTGCTGGACTTGCTGACATTGGAATGATTTCACGGGCATTGAAGCCAGATGAAAAAGATTTAACGGGATTTCCAATCGCTCTTGATGGAATTGCGATTATTTTAAATAAAGTAAACGCTGTAGCAACATTATCAAATGATCAAATTATTGAAATCTATAAAGGACAAATTAAGAATTGGAAAGAAGTCGGCGGCAAAGATGCACCAATCACTGTGGTGAACAAAGCAGAAGGGCGATCGACTTTAGAATTATTTTTAAGTTATTTTAAAATTACGAACACAGAGATCAAAGCTAGTGTTGTTATCGGTGATAACGAGCAGGGAGTAAAAACTGTTGCCGGCAATACCAACGCGATTGGTTATGTCTCTGTGGGGACCGCGGAATTTAATGCAAAAGACGGCGTTGCTATTAAAGTTTTACCATTGCAAGGTATTGAAGCTACCATTGCGACTGTCAAGGCCGGCACATTTCCTTTATCACGACCGCTGCTTTTAGTTATTAAAGGCGAGCCCACGGCATTACAGAAAAAATTTCTAGATTTCGCACAGTCAAGCGAAGTCACTGAGTTAATTAAACGAGAGTATTTTGTTCCGATCACGAAGTGATTTTTTTCTTATAAATAGTTTGCGGACTTTAGCGCTGATTGCCTCGTTGGTGACGGCGTTTATTTTTCTATTTATATTAAAAGAGTCATTTCCTGTTTTGGCTGCAACAGGAGGAGTGAGGTTTTTTACTGATGCAACCTGGGCGCCGCAACAGAGTTTATTTAATTTAGCACCTATGGTCGCCGGCAGTTTATTTGCAGCCTTTGGTGCTGTGCTGCTAGCTGCGCCACTGGGAATACTCATTGCGGTCTTTTGCCGTTATTATGCACCAGCAGTCGTCGCTAGTTTTTTTAGACGCATTGTCGAGCTTCTTGCTGGAGTGCCATCCGTTGTTTACGGGTTTTGGGGTTTAACGGTATTAGTGCCGCTGATCCTGGAGGTTCATCCGCCGGGGGCCAGTTTGCTAGCCGGTGTTTTGGTTTTAGCGATTATGATTTTACCGACAATGGCTTTAGCAGCTGATGCCAGCTTTGCAAATATCTCAAACCATTATTTGGTGTCGGCATCAGCGCTGGGGCTTAGTAAATTTAAAACTATTTGTTCTATTGTGTTACCACTTTCAAAAAGGTCTCTTTTTTCTGGCTTAATTCTGCAAACTGGCCGGGCGCTTGGCGAAACCATGGCGATACTGATGGTGGCTGGGAACGTTGTGCAGTGGCCAGATTCAATTTTTTCTCCAATCCGAACTCTCAGTGCAAATATGGCTTTAGAAATGGCGTACGCTATGGGAGATCATCGCTCAGCACTTTATTTCAGTGGCACTATTTTAATTATTTTTGTGACTGTGCTTGTTAGTTTATCTCATTGGTTTGGAAAAGAATTTGAAAATGCCAAGATTTAATTTTTTTTCTTTTGAATCGATTTGTACATTTTTAGTGTGGTCCGTGTCTTTACTGACACTGGGATTTTTTATTTTCATGTTAGCGCAATTTGTAGGGCGCGGATTTGCTGGTTTTTCGCTGAATTTTCTTTTAGCAGAGCCCGTTTCTGCAGGGCGAAGTGGCGGAATTGGTCCGATCATTGTGTCCACAATTTATATTGTTGGTATTTGCATGCTGGTGGCGTTACCGATTGGTTTAGGTACAGCTATCGTGCTGTCAGAGTTTAGTGCGTGGTATCCACGCTTTTCTGGAATTGTGCGCTACAGTTTAGATATACTTGCGGGTGTGCCATCGATTATTTTTGGTCTTTTTGGCAGCGCCTTTTTTTGTAAGACTTTGGGTTTAGGTTTTTCTATTTTAGCAGGTGGATTAACATTGGCGTGTATGGTGCTACCTATTTTAATTCGTGCTGTGGAAATTGGACTGCGAACTATTTCTTCGGATGAGCGCCTCACCGGTGCTGCACTGGCACTTTCTAAAACTACAATTATTTTTCGGCTCTTAGTACCAGCTGCGATGCCAGGAATTTTAATGGGATTTATTTTAGGAGCCGGTCGAGCTATTGCGGAAACGGCTGCGCTTATTTTTACCAGCGGCTATGTGGACCGCATGCCATCGTCTTTTTTAGATTCAGGAAGAGCCTTGTCAGTGCATATTTTTGATTTATCAATGAATGTGCCAGGTGGGGATAAAAGTGCCTACAAATCAACTTTGGTAATTATCGCTATGATTGTTGTAATAAACGTATTAGCGACGTCAGTATCCGATCGCTGGATCGGTAGAAATAGGGTGCGTCCATGCAAGATCTGAAAGCTATAAAAATAAAAAAGCCAACACTAAAAACCGATTACCCATGGTCTCCACTTGAGGTCAAAGTGAAGTGTTGCGAACCAAGTAAATATTTTGAGATCAAAAATCTGTCTTTAAGATATGGTTCTAAATTGGTTTTTGAAAATGTTAATCTAGATATTAATCAGGGGTGCATTACTGCCATCGTGGGTCCCTCGGGCTGTGGTAAAACAAGCTTTTTGGGCTGTATCAATAAATTAACCGATTTGATACCAACAACAAATGTACAAGGTGAACTTAAATTTGAAGCGAATTGTATTTTGAATAGCAAAATTGATTCGCGAACTCTGCGTCGTAAAATTGGTATGATTTTTCAGAAGTCTCAGCCATTCCCACTTAGCATTCGAAAGAATTTAACGCTGCCGCTAGTGGAAATTGGGATAAAAAATAAAGCAGAACAAAATGAAATCATCGAAAAAGTTTTAAAAGAAGTTGGTCTCTGGGCAGAGGTTCAAAACCGCTTAGATCATTCAGCTTTAGAGCTTTCGGGTGGTCAGCAGCAGCGGCTTTGTATCGCGAGGGCGCTGACATTGCGGCCAGAAGTTTTATTGATGGATGAACCCTGTAGTGCTTTGGATCCAATTTCGAGTGGTATTGTAGAAGATTTAATTTTAAGTCTTCGCGGTAAATACACCGTTGTGATTGTGACCCATAACTTGGCGCAAGCGCGCCGCATTGCCGATTATGTTGCTGTATTTTGGGTTGAGAAAGAGACCGGGAAGCTAATCGAATACGGGGACTGCCAACAAATTTTTGAAAATCCGCAGCAGCCATTAACTAAAGCCTACGTCAGCGGTATTCGCGGCTAGAAATTGCCTACGCTAAAGACGTTAGGCCTTTGGCCCAGTCTTCAATTTGCGTGTTGATTCGGTCCCGTATAGTCCTAAAAGAGTGCAGATTTTTTTCTGCGCTACCTAGATCAACGGCTGGGTCAGGCATCGGCCAATGTAGGCGTTTTGCGTTGGGAAAATTTCCCACTGGACAGACCTCATCTGCGCATAAAGTGATAACGTAATCAACATGGGTGGCGAAATCTTTTGCCAACATGTCGCAGTTTTTTGATGCGTGGCTAGTAATATCAATTCGTACTTCTAACATGACTTGAATTGCTAGGGGATGCACACTTTTTGGTTTCGATCCAGCGCTAGCAACTTGAGCTCGCGAGCCTAAAATCTTTCGGGCTAAACCTTCTGCCATTTGACTTCGAGCCGCATTGGCTACGCACATAAATAAGATATTCACTGGATGCCCCTCGTGTTTGGCCTTTCATTAAGACAAATTTGATTAGGCTTGTCCAACTGAAAAAAAATCTGGCCATTTTGAATACAACCTGTGAGACTAAAACCACTATTTAGTTGGGAGTAAATAAAGATGCAAACAGATATGGAAACAATCGACAGTGTTAAAGAATACTACGGACAATTTTTAACATCTAACAAAGATCTGCAGACAAGTGCGTGCTGCACTGCTGAGGCAATGCCCGCCTATTTGCGTCCGCTTCTAAAAGATATTCATGATGAAGTCCAAGACAAATTTTACGGCTGCGGATCTCCCATTCCACCCGAGTTAACTGGCCGCACTGTTCTAGATTTAGGATCAGGTTCGGGCCGTGATTGCTACATGCTTTCAAAGTTAGTCGGACCGCAAGGACGTGTTTTTGGTATCGACATGACCGATGAACAATTGGCAGTTGCACGAAAGCATTTGAATTATCACACTGAAAAGTATGGTTATAAAAAACCTAATATTGAATTTAAGCAGGGCTATATTGAAGATTTAACATCTGCTGGAATTGAGTCTAATTCCATAGACGTTGTGACTTCGAATTGTGTTCTTAATTTATCGCCAGATAAAAAACGTGTTTTTGCAGAAATTATGCGTGTCTTGAAGCCAGGTGGCGAATTGTATTTCTCTGATGTATTTGCTGATCGACGAATACCAGCAAATTTAGCCAAGGATCCAGTTTTGTTGGGTGAATGCTTGGGCGGAGCCATGTACATCGAAGATTTTAGAAGACTGATGGCCAACAATAACTGCTTAGATTTCCGCATTGTTTCAAAATCAAAACTTGATTTAGCAGCGGGACCTATTCAAAAAAGCATCGGCATGGTTAATTTTTATTCAATGACCATCCGTGCCTTTAAAGTGAAGTTAGAGGATCGTTGTGAAGACTACGGCCAAGTGGCTTTTTATCAAGGAACTATTCCTGAATTTCCACACACATTTATGTTGGACGACCATCATCTATTTAAAACGGGTCAGCCATTGTTAGTTTGCAGTAACACAGCAACGATGTTGAAAGAGTCCCGCTACGGGAAACATTTCAAAA
>JAYUTU010000235.1:0-2331 GCA_043754975.1 Bdellovibrionales bacterium
CTTGTAGACTTTAATTGCATCAATGGAACTGCTATCACCAATAATTTTGTCTGGCAGACCAGTGAATGAACCATCACTAACCATTTTCAATAGCAGCAGTTGAACTTCATTGGTCGCTGCTCGAATATCATTTTTTACTTGATCCGATACCGTGTTAATAAAGCTATTATTTGTTTCAAATATGTATGCAATTTTATCTTTTTTAAAAGTTACAATAGAAATGACTAAGAAGGTGAGCCCAGAAAATAGACTTACAGACAGCAACAGGACCAATATTTTTCGACGTAAACTAAAGATTTTCTCCACCTCTTAAATTTGAGTCATTCCCTTTCAACAATCAATCTCTAACCAGGACTACCAGATAATAGCAGCCATCTAGTCTAGGATGAAAATACTTTTGTCCAGTCAATGTATTTGTATTTACCGAAATTTTAGCAATTACCAAGGGGCTGGACTTATTCTTTCTGCCAAATCAGTCGATAATTACCTGTGATGCAGTCAAAAACAACTCAATCAGATCGGTTTATACTAGCGCTGTGCTTGTTGTGCATTTTTATTTGCAGTTATCTACTTTTGAACATTGAGAAATTTTTTATGACTGACGGATCCCAAGAAGCCACTGTTGGCCAACTGACAGCTCGATCAAAAGACGTTCGCCATAAAACCAAACGAGACTACTTTTGGCAGCCTATTTACTTATCAAATAAAATTTCGCAAGGCGACAGTATTTTCACAGGCGAAAAGTCATCCTCGATAGTTACTTTGATTGACGGAGAACAACTCCAAATTTCACAAAACTCCTTGGTTCACTTCAATGGCGACCAAAAAGAATTACAAATTAATTTAGCCTTTGGAAATGTGACGACATCTGGATTCACGAAGCCCATTGTGCTGACGGATTGCGGACAAAAATATGTGCTTGAACCAAATAAGGCCCAGTTTGAAATTTCGAAGGGGGACCGTTGCGGCAGCTTCCAATTACAAGTAAAAACTGGAACAGTGCAGATTAGTAAAAATAAAATTAAGAAAACTTTCACGAATCAACGAAGCGGCAAAGTTTCAATGGCTGAAACTTTTAGCAAAAATAATAAAATTGAAAAGCTGTCCATTCCCGTGACTGCGCCTGTTGTTGTTGCACCTGTTGTTCCGCCACCGCCACCAGTAGAACCTGTTGTAATTGCACCGCCACCAGAACCAGTGGTTGCAGTTGTTCCGAAAAAAGTTCGACTTAGTACGCCCCGCTTTGTTGAACCCAAACGATCCATTCTGTTAGAAAAAAATACGAACGTTCGCGTTACCTGGAAACCGGTTGAAAATGCCAAATCGTACCGTTTAGCAATTAGCAAAAATGGAAAGTTCAGCCCACAGAAAACGTATACCGTACCGGTCAATACTTTTAATTTTACTCCTGATTCGTCGGGAACTTGGTTTTTTAAAACTCAGGCCCTTGCTGAGGGTTTCGAATCTAGCAGCTTCAGTGCACCTGCCCGAGTGGAAATGCAGCTACCCCCAATTCAACTTGCACAGGCAAAATTTGCAGCCAGTTATCAAGCCCGCTCGCCTGCCGACATTGGAAAAAGTAAAAAATTTGAACTTAACTGGAATGAAATTCCAACTGCAGAAAAATACACTGTTGAAGTAGCAACAGATCCAAGCTTTTCTGCAGCAACAAAAACTGAGTTCAGTTCAAACACTGGATTTGCGGAAATTCCAAGTACTGGAAACTATCTTTTCCGCGTGCGTGCGGAAGACAAAATGGGCCGTCAATTGAGTTCAGAACCTGCGCTTGGAGAAATTGTTTACAAAAAAATCAATCAAGTGCGTGGCCCGCTGATCGATGCCGCCTACAAGTCCTTGTCTTATTACTTTCAGCAAGATTTCGGTCAGTTTATCTGGTTACGATGGAACTCAAAACAGGATGATGCTAAGTACCGAGTTGAAGTTTCAAAAAATAGAAATTTCAGCAAAATAGACTATAATTATCAGACGAATGATACAAAAGTTTTAATTAAAACAAAAATTCCTGAAGGCGAATACTTTTGGCGCGTTAGGGCTGAAACACCAGAAAAACTATCAGCTTGGTCAGAAACCGCTGAGCTCAAGATTCAAACTAAATAACAGTAAAGACATTTTAAGATTGGCTAGGCTCGCCGTAACCGATTTACTTTTTGAACAAGTGAATGCAAGTAATCGCTGTCACGAATCTTAACTGCCAATATTTCCTTTTCACCAGCCAAGTAGAGATCCAATTCTCGCTCTAGCCGAAATAATGGCCCCGCAAATTTATTTGATACAAAAAGTAAAAAGCAAAAACCCAAACAAAGATTCATT
>JAYUTU010000236.1:0-5020 GCA_043754975.1 Bdellovibrionales bacterium
CAGCTAACGACCGATGAACTCGAAGATAAAATAAAAAAATATGGAATAAAAACAGTTATAAGTCTGCGCGGGTGGCCAGGAAAAACAGCGTATTACGACGCCGAGGCAACAACACTGCAGCGCTTACAAACCCAGTTCGTAGCTGTTGATTTGGATGACAAGTACTTTCCGCTGGAAAAAGAATTAAAAAAAATATTTACTACTTTCGAGCACGGTGACTATCCGATGCTGATTCATTGCCGCGTTGGTGCGGACCGGACCGGAATGGTGGCTGCGTTGTATGAGCAAGTTTACATGAGAAAATCGGTTGAAGAGTCTCTGAAGCAACTCACGTTTGCCAACTGGCATGTGCCCTTATTTAAACCTGCAATGACAGCATTTGTGAAAAAATTTAAAGGTGTGACCTGGGCCCTGAATGAATACCGAGCTTGCGATCCCGAATTTTCTACTTACCGCGAAGTGTCCAATGACTGCAAAAACTAAAGCAAAAAATAAAAATGTATCGTCGTCAGGAAAAGTTGATAAAGCTTCGAAAACGCGTAGAAAAAAGAAAAATGATATCATTGAACATCCGAAATCATCGGCCCTAATATTTAATAACCGCGAGTTGGGCTGGTTAAACTTTAATTTGCGTGTCTTAGCAGAGGCCGAAGATCTGCGTAACCCTTTGCTAGAGCGCCTTCGCTTTTTGTCAATCTCTAGCACGAACTTGGACGAATTTTTTATGAAGCGAGTCGGCGGCTTAAAGCGCCATGTCGCTTACGGAATTTCAGCGAAATCTTCGGACGGTCAAACCCCTGAAATGCAGCTGGCGATGATCACCAAGCGGTTGCAACCAATGCTAAAAAAACAAAGTGATTTGGTAAATAAATTAACAAGTAACCTTCTGGATAATGGGTGTGAGATCGTTAATTTCAAAACCTTAAATGAATCAGAAAAAAAATGGATTAAAACCTATTTTAGTAAAAATATTTTTCCAGTGTTAACTCCACTTTCGGTCGATCCAGGGCATCCATTTCCGTTCATATCCAATCTGTCGACATCTTTGGGAGTCGCTCTAGCGCATCCAAATTCAGATCAGGATTATCTTTTTGCACGGATTAAAATTCCGAGTGTTCTGCCACAGTGGGTATTAGTAAATCCGGGTAAGGATAAAGCGGGAAACGAAAAATATATTCACTTGGTTGATATTATCAAAGAACACATCGCAGAACTTTTTCCTGAAATGATCGTCAAGGGCTCTGTCATTTTCCGCTTAACTCGAAATGCAGATTCGGACCGGGAAGAAGAAGATATTGAAGATTTGCTGTCGATGATCGAAGAAGAACTTCGCCAGCGCCGTTTTGCAGAAATTGTTCGCTTAGAGCTTGGGGACTGCTCGTTGAAATGGCTGCGCGATTTTTTAGTTTCGCAGCTCGAAGTCTCTGAAAGTGATATTTTTCCGATGCAAATGCATTTTGATTTGTTGGATTTTGCAGCTCTAGCCAGTGTCCTTAGCTGGAATAAGCACAAATATCCAGCTTGGTCGCCCGTGGTGCCAGTTGGCTTAAGCGATGTTAATTTTACGATTTTTGGCGCTATTAAGAAAAACGATATTTTAATGCACCATCCATTCGAAAGTTTTTCTGCAAGCGTTGAGAAGTTTATTCGCGAAGCTTCCGAAGACCCAGATGTGCTGGCAATTAAAATGACGTTATACCGCACCGGTGATAATTCACCATTTGTAAAAGCACTGATCACGGCTGCCGAATCTGGTAAGCAGGTGGTGTGCCTTATTGAATTGAAGGCCCGCTTTGATGAAGAGCGAAATATCTACTGGGCACAAGAGCTTGAAAATGCTGGGGTTCATGTTGTTTATGGAGTCGTCGGTTTTAAAACCCACGCAAAAACGGCCCTGGTTGTTCGGAAAGAATCCGACCGGGTTCGTTGCTACGCGCACATTGGAACGGGTAATTACAATGTTGCAACAGCACGGTTTTACACAGACATGGGGTTACTCACGTGCGATGAACGCATCACGTCCGAACTGGTTGAATTTTTCAATTATCTTACTGGCAAATCATTAAAACAAAACTATCAGCATTTAATTTTAGCGCCAGTAAATATGTTTTCAAAAATGAAGGAACTGATCGAGCGCGAGCGCCAACATGCCCTGGCAAAACGGCCAAGCCTGATTATGGCCAAATTTAATAACATGGAAGAAAATGATATTTCCCTAGCGCTGTATGAGGCCAGTCAAGCTCACGTGCCTATTCAACTGATTGTCAGGGGATTTTGTTGTATAAAAACTCATGTCAAAGGTATTAGTGAAACGATTCACGTACAGTCTACAGTCGGTCGTTTTTTAGAACACTCGCGCATTTTCTATTTTAGAAATGGCCAAGACAATCCGGTTGATGGTGATTTCTATATTGGTTCGGCTGACTGGATGTATCGGAATCTTCACGCGCGTGTGGAGGCCCTCTGTCCTATTTACGACAAAAATTTAAAAGAAAAATTATGGAATATTCTGCAGCTGTATTGGAATGATACGTCGGAAACGTGGGTCATGAAATCAGATGCCAGTTATGAGAAGAAAACCAAATCTGCAGATCCAGCAAAGCTTCCGGTCCAAGAAGAATTAATGAAGCAGGCCCGCGCTCAGCAATTATTTAATGAAGACGACTTCAAAGACGATCATCGCTAAGAACTCATTCCAGTGGTAACGAAATTACTTATTTAATAACGAGTAAATAGCGCCTTCTTTTAATCCAACACAGGGAATTTTAATGCGTTTCACGCGGTATTTTTTTATCAGTTGAAGCATCAAAAATAGTGCGGGCTCGATAACATCGACCCGATCTGCCTTTAGGTCTAACTTGGCCATACGGTCCGCAGGTTTTATTTTCATAAAGCGCTTGTAAATCAGCTTTAACTCGGTGGCTGTAACTAATGTATTCGGGCCATGCTTTAATAACCCCAGTTTTAATTTACCAATGGCATCTAAATTTCCACCGGTCCCAACGACTAAATCAAAAGTACGTTTGGGTAGTAGGCGATTCGCTTTTTTCAAATTTTCTTTGCAAATAATTTGTGGTTTTTTATTTTTGGCTTGGGCTTCTGTTAACGTGCGCACCATTCCCCATTTAAAACTGCGAGAATAAAAAATCTTATTTTTTTGGATATGGGTTAATTCAACGCTGCCACCGCCGATATCAATTAACAGGCAATGCTCATCGTTTAAACAGATATTGTTTTCAACGGCTTTTCGAATGAGGCGGGCCTCTTTTTGACCCGTGATGATTTCAATTTTTAATCCACTGGCTTGGCTAATTTTCGTCATAACGGGTCGTTTGTTTTTTGCGTCCCGGAACGCACTAGTTGCTAAGGCCAGGCATTTATCGACTTTAAATTTACGATTTAACCGAGCCATTCGCTTAAATGCCATAATAAGGCGTCTTTCAGTTGGCGGCGTTATTTTTTTGTATAGAAAAACGTCATGTCCCAGACGAATCGGTTCGCGATGTTTTTTCAAAATTGTCCAGCCACCATTAATGTCGACATCAACGATCAGTTGGCGGATGGCGTTGGAACCAATATCAATAGAAGAAATGCGCATAGTCGATACTCGCGTTGAAAGAAGACACAGGTCAATAAAGAAGCTAAGCTAGCTCAGAAAGTAGGACAAATGGAAAGAACTATAGATTCCCAATTAGAAGAGTTAAAAAATCTGACAGTAGAAATGGGTGGTCAAGTTGAAAAGGCCTTACAAACTGTTTTAGCGGGAATTAACCGACGCGATTTGCAACAGTTCTCTCAGGTTCACAAAATTGAAGAATTAGTCAATGAGCTACAAATCAAAATAGATAATGCCTGCTTAGAAGTTTTAGCAAAACAAGGGCCTGTCGCCAAAGATTTACGATTTATCCTTTCTATTATCAAAATAAATACAGACTTAGAACGCATGGGTGATCAGTGTGTGAACATTGCTTATATCGGAAAAGATATTTTGACTCGTTCTGCAAATGTTTCATTTCAAGATATCGAAGTTATGGCTGCAACTGTAAAAAATATGGTGAAGGCAGCACTAGATAGTTTTGTGCAAATGAGCTCTCCGATGGCAAAAGATATTTTAGTTATGGATGACGAGGTCGATCGTTTAAAAAATAAAGTTGTTCTTGAATCGGTTGCAAAAATGAAAATCCAGCCCGATCAAGTTGAAAATTTACTAGATCTTATTTTGATTGCGCGGAATCTAGAACGTCTAGGTGATCACTCAACGAATATCGCAGAAGATGTTATTTTTGCGTTAACAGGCAAAGACATTCGGCATCAGGCAATTTAATAGACTGACTCACTAGACGGAGTTTTATGGCCCCCTTCCATTCGAAAGCACTCATAGTAGAAGACGATGTGGCAATTGCTCACTTACTAAAAATTCATTTGTCTGAACTGGGACTTCAAGTCCAGGTCGTTCACGACGCAGAATCGGCCTTAGCTTCACTGGAAAAAAGTACCTATGATATTGCACTTTTAGATTGGATGCTTCCGGGACTGCAGGGTATTGATCTTTTACGGAAAATCCGCTCATCGCAAGCACCACTCAAAGTATTAATGCTGACTGCGAAAGCGGATGCAGATTCGCTGGTCGCTGCAATTGAAAGTGGCGCAGATGATTACCTCAGTAAACCTTTTGATGAAAAAGTGCTTCTGGCACGAGTGCGAAATTTATTACGGCGTATTGATTTTGAAAAAAATATTCTTAAGCCAAACTCTGGCAGTAAAACTGGAACTCCGGTCATAGATCCGGAAGAGATGACCCAAGCGGGCTTAACAATTCATTTTTCTAAATACACGGTGAGTTACAAAAATGAAAATATTCACCTGACACCTTCTGAATTTAAATTAATTGGCTCATTGTTTAAAGTACAAGGGAAAGTTTTATCGCGGGATCAACTGATCAGTTTAATTCAGGGCGATGACGTGAATGTAACAGGCCGGACGATCGACACCCACATTTTTGCACTTCGAAAAAAATTAG
>JAYUTU010000237.1:0-5019 GCA_043754975.1 Bdellovibrionales bacterium
GCTATGATTTAGCCGTTTTAATGTTAGTTGAAGAGGCTCCAGCAGACGCGGTACCAGTAAAATTACTGCCTCCACAATTTTATAACAAAGAGACTGAGCTGACTACTTTCGAAGGAATTACTTTGCCAGTCAAACTGATGGGTTTTGGGTTAGTGACTGAGCTGCCAACGTACACTGATGTTTTACGTGAAACGACAGTGCCTTCTAAATTTGTGGACCGCTTTGTGGTGACCGATCAGACAAAAGGTTCTGGCGGTTGCAATGGAGATTCAGGCGGCCCAGCATTTTTACTAATTGACGGAGTTCAATACCAAGTGGGTGTGACTCACGGACCACGCGCAGGAAGTTCCACGTGCCACGAAGAAGGCGAGTGGTACAACCCTGCTTTCGACAAAGGGTTTTTAAAACAAGCGCAAGAGGACATGCAAGCAAAGATACCAGAACAGCCTAAAAATCAAACGAACTAAAGTAACCCCCAACAAAGGCGCGACAACTTGAAAATTTCAAATCAACATGTAGTCATCACGGGTGCAAATCGCGGTATTGGTAAAGCTTTCGCTGAAGCTTGTGCAGCAGAAAATGCCCATTTAATTTTAGCTATTCGTAAGCAGGATGTGGAACTGGTTAAGCAGCTGAAATCACTGGGCGCTAAATCAGTGGATATTATTGAATCCGACCTATCGACCAGAGCTGGCGTTGATAATTTGGTACTTCAGCTTGAGAGCAAAAAAATTGATATCCTTTTTAATAATGCAGGTCTGCTAACTGGCGGCCTTATCGAGGAGCAATCGCTAGACGAAATTTACAGTATGTTTCAAGTGAACATCAATGCGTTGGTGCATTTATCGCGCGCAGTAATTCCAAAAATGGTGAAGCAAAAATCTGGTAAAATTATCAATCACGCATCAGTATCTGCAGTCATGCATTTTCCCTGTGCTTCAACGTATGCCGCTGCCAAAGCAGCAGTTTGGGCCTTTACAGATTGCATTCAGCAAGAGCTAAAAGGAACTGGAGTGAGCACCCTTTGTCTATTTACTCCCGGTATCAAAACACGCATGTTTGACCAGATAACTGATTTGTATGCGAAAAATCTTGAAGTCCCGAAGGACTATATGCCACCGGAAGTTTACGCGCAAAAAATCTTAGCTGCAGTAGAAGATGATTCCGTTTACTTAGAGCCTACAGGAAAAACAGCTATTGGAATGATGACCGCACGCTATTTCCAAGGGTTTTTCAATTGGGGAGTTTCAAAAACGTTCGATCGTAACGGCTTAAAATAAATAGCGACATTTGTTCGTGTGTTTATAATTAACACGCTTTGATAAATTGGCTACCAGGTCTTGAAAATACTGATTGTAGGCCGAATCATTCAGTGGGTTTCTAAAATGCCCTGGGCCAAATTTAGTTGTGCTGCTAGGACCAAGGCGGTTGGGCTCAGTGACAATGAGACGCAGTTTTTGATCTGTGCTAAATTTTTTGTAGGCCTCGAAAAATTCTGGAACGGTCATAACTTTTTCAAAGTTAGAATCAATCACCAGCCACTCATCCCGAAAAAGTCCTCGGGATCTTACTGCTGTAGCAACATGAAACTGCCAGCTGATGGTGCCGGTTTTCATCGGGCCAACTAAGAATATTTTTTTGATTGAGCTTTTGTCATATCCCTGCTGAATGGCCTCAAGCCAGGCCCAGGTTGCACGTCCAAAGCAAAAACCAAAACGCAGTTCGGGATCATAAATTTTCCAGGAATTTCGTCCAACTACGGGGTGCGCTGCCATTTGCCTTAACAGTTCAGTGGCATTCTCGTTGGACATGTACTTTTTGCGGTTTGTGCTTCCCCAGGGCCAGTTTCGAAGTTTCGACAAAGCTCGTTCGTTTTCGGCATCAACCTGTTGAATGGTTTCCTCAAGATTAAGGGATTTTTTTTCAAGCTCAGTGATTTGGTCATACAGATTCAACTGTACAGAAGGTTGCCAGTGGCTGAATTCAGTCACCGCATTTTGCGCCAAAACGGCGTGAGAGTAAAATAATAGAGTTAAAACCACAACGTGCAACATATTGAGATACAATTGCAATTTAAGTGCAAGCTCAGTAAAAGCTCAGTGTAAACGAAGACTTGTTATAAGTTAAGGTTCGTTAGTGTCGCGCGAATCGCCAGAAGCTCGGCGCTTTTCGGTAAATTCTGTAATGCTTGCGGTAGAAATTTTTTTAAATCTTCCCAACGCTGCTGTTTTACCAACAGCCGGGCATAATTAACGACAGCTCCAGAGTACTTATCATTCTGAATTGATTTTAAATAAAAGCTTTCGGCCAAAGCCACATTTCCTTTTCGCATTTCAATGGTGCCCAAGTTATTCCAGGCGGACCATTCGTTAGGTTCTAATTCTGCAGATCTTTTAAAAAAGAATTCGGCTTTTTCAAAATTTCCATTTTTATAATATTCTCCGCCCAGCGCATCGGCATAGGCAGGATCGTAGGGTGAGGTCTCGTAGGCTTCAGACAGGAGTTTCAATCCAGACTGCCAATCCAAGGACCTGTTGTAACTTCTGGCTAGTAATAAACTGAAGAGGAACAAAAAGGCAGTGGCAAATATGAATTTAGATTTTTTTGTATTTAAAAAAATGTGCGCTAAAACAGTGACAACGCCAAGCAAACTGAAGCTGCCAAGGTAGAACCAACGATCAGCGACAGTTGCATCCAGTGGGATCAAAATATTTGAATGCAATCCCATATTAAGTAGGAATACGCATAGAAAAAATATGAAATAATTGCGGAAGGGGGCATGTGCTTTTACAAACGCGAGCGCCGCTAAGAAAAAAGACACTACGATGACCAAACAGGGCAGTAAAAAATCGGGGACAGAGTAATTTTTCAAGATCCACAGCTGATGAAGTGAGATTTTCGCTGGCCAGAAAAAAGTCTGTAGATAATGCAAATAAACTTTTGGGAAATGCAAGACTCTATCAAAAAAATTTAAATTAGCAATGGGCACCATTTGGTAGCTCAGCGTCGTCATTTCTAAAATATAAAATCGAATAAATATGTAGGTTATCAGACAAGCGCTTCCGATCACTACCGTTTTCTTAAAATCATCTTTTTGAAACAAAAAAGTGTAAATAGGTACTATAAAAACAAACAGGATGCCAGACTCTTTCGAAAAGACAGACGCTAGCAAACACAACAAAACCCAGAAAACAGAAGATCTTTTTTGTGTCAGGTACAGAGCAAGAAAGCCCCAGAAAAAATATAATGTATCCTGAAGATCCGCAATATAAAGTAAAACTTCACTATTCATTGGATGGATTAGAAAAATAGCTGCCGCTGCGAGTGCAATCGGTGCGATGACCCATTTGCTAATAAATTTGAAAACTAAAAATGCGTTGGCAATACCTAGGATCAACTGAAATAGATGGAAAGCAAAACTGTTACCGTTACCAATTTTCCAGAGCACGGCATAGGCGCTGGTCATCAGGGGCTTGTAATAAATTCCGGCCGCCTGTGTTTTGCCATAACTTCCAAAACTTGATCCCGAAAAGATCGACAGCCAGTCGCTGAATTGCACAAATTCATTTTTTACTATTTGCAAATCGTCATCGAAGACAAAGGGATAGGTAAGTGTATGGCCATAGAGCAAAAAGGCGATGACCGTAAGAATGAAAAAGGCAAAAAAATCTCTGCGCATAAAGTATTAAGTTGAACTACTCAAACTTTAATTGAGCTGAGCCGGCGCTGCCAGTCAAAGTTAAAACAGCAGTCTTATTTTCAGTTAAAGCTGTCGAAACAGGAAACGAAACTATAAACGGGTACGACCAGCGATTGTGTTGAGGGTAGATCGCTTGAATTTCTGTTAACAGTTGCTTTACTTTAGTTGCAGTGCCTTCAAAGCGCTGGCCGTTTACATCTAAATAAATTTTCCATAAGTTTTTTTTGTTAGCAAGATCAGACAGTTTTCTTTCTGGGGTATAAAAGCTTACAAAAAATTCTGTACGGTCCGTATGTCGAGCAACAACACGGTAGCGCTCTTCTTTGTATTTAGGCTCTTGCCACTGTGCCAATCGGGCAGAATGCGACAGGGTTCCACTGGACATTTCGGAATCCAACCAAGTGGCTGCAACAGTTAACGTGTTCTGTAAACCTTGGTAAATTTCCACTTTTTTAGTTTTGCGTTCAGCAAGCTTTTCGTAATCGGTCGGTGAAAGCTCTTCAACGCCAGCTGGCATTGGCAACGGAGTGGCGCAGCCGACTTGGAAAACAATTAAAAAGCCAATTATTACTGCGCTGAATAGTGTATTTAATTTCATATTTTCCGTTTCTTACTATTTGTACTGTTCAACAAATTCAATGACATCTTTAATCACATCTTTGCGAACGGTATCGTTGTAGAGTTCATGCTTTCCGTCCTCAACAATTTTTAATCCCTTGGCCGACGAGCTGAAAAGATCAAATACTTTAAGTGCTGCTTCGCTAGAAACCACAGGGTCTTTGTCTGAAATATGCATGTATGTCGGCAATGTAATTTCTGGCGCTTGGTCAGCGATCGTTAAAAATTCACGCTTCATTCCCAAATACACACCTGGCGACATTCGGTGATGTCGATATGTGTCCGACTCGTATTCACGAATAACGGATAAGTCGCGAGTCAGCTGCTCATTACTAATTTCATTACCTAAGGTTAATTTTGGCAAGAAGCTGTTTATCAGAGTTGCGCCTTGATCTTTCCATTTCGGAACTTCGAAGGCCACACCGAACAGCGGGGAGCTTAAGACCTGGGCTTTTATATTTAAAAAAGTTTCTGAATATTTTTTCTCTATCAATGCCGTTGTTTGAATTAAGCCGCCCATAGAGTGCCCCAGTAAAATCACTGGCTTATTTTTAATTTCATTAAGGCTTAAAACTTTATTTATAAAAATATCATAATCTAAAACGTACTCACTAAAATCAATTGCGTAGCCACGAGCTCCGTCTGATTTTCCATGCCCGCGCAAATCCCAGCCAATGAAATTCCAAGTAGTTTGTTCAAAT
>JAYUTU010000238.1:0-11580 GCA_043754975.1 Bdellovibrionales bacterium
TGGTCAGGGCGCGGTCTAAACTAGAGCCCACTTTATCCATAGAATTACTAATGCTATTCAAAGGATTTTTGACAGTATCAGCAAGACTTGCATCCATGCGCCCGCCAATGTCTCGGACATAGCTTTGTGCGCCAGTCACCAAGTTTTCAGCATAGGCCGCGGGAGCTAATAATTTAAAAAAAGCTGAGGCCTTGCCACTGGCTTGTGTTCGGTTTAATAATTCAACTTGCCACAAATGGGTTTCAACGTAAGTCGGCAATAAAAAACGCACTTGAACTGAAGCCATAGAAAACTCATTGGTTTTCACATTATGCACAACACGGTAAACGATTCCGGTTTTTTTATCCAATGCTTCATAAAGATTAAGACCGTCTATATTTTCCTTAACAAATTCTGGCAGCTGCGCAGAGTTCTTTAATAAATTTAAAATCGTCGTGATATTTTCTTTATTGTTTTTTGTCACAGTCACTGATGCAGAAACAGCGCCAGCTACAACAAGATTTCTTTTTTGCATTAATTTAAAGGCAGATTTTGCATCCGACTTCATCCACCCAGAATCTTGCCAGTGTTTTTTATACTCATAAGTGGCTGCAGTCGCGTTTAGCGAAAACGCAGCACACTGGCATAGCAATAGTAATCCGATTAGAAATTTCATAATTGCTCCAAGTTAGTTACGCCAAGCTAATTAGCAGTTCGGTGTTTTATGGGCAAAACTGAAGACTAGTCTGGCCTTGTTTCCAGTCCATTTTGTGATTACTATTTTTAAACACCAAGGAGTTTTCAGATGCCTAAATACGTTGATGGTTTTATTATCCCTGTTCCTAAAAAGAAATTACCGGCTTACAAAAAAATGGCTAAGCTTGCGGCCAAGGTCTGGATGGACCACGGAGCTTTAGAATATTACGAATGCGTTGCTGATGATGTGAAAGTGGGAAAGCGCACATCGTTCCCCCGCAGTGTGAAATTAAAACCGACGGAAACCGTAATCTTTTCGTATGTCGTTTATAAATCCCGTAGCGACCGTGACCGTGTGATGAAAAAAGTTATGCAGGACAAACGCTTTGCAGACATGGGACCCGATACCATGCCATTCGATGGTAAGCGCATGATTTATGGTGGTTTCAAAATGATGATTATGGCGTAACGAAAAATCTGGATTTACAAAATGTAGATTTAGTTTCGCTTCCTCCGCTGGCGGGCAAAACTTCTTCCGCTGGCGGGCGGCAAAATAGGTTAAACAAATAATTAAACCTAAGCCGCCGCCACCGCGAAGTGCAATGATTCCGAGCGGAGCAAGAAATTTTCCGCCTGTTCATAGTTTCGACAGTTTGGGAAAAATTACACTGATAAAAATAGTTCTCTTCATTTGCGCCGTGGTTCGACTAGTATTCCCACCAGCGCGGGCCATCGCTCGGCTAAAAACTCGGGGGAGTTCATGCATTTCACTAAGCACTTTTCTTTACTTGTTTCCGTAGTGGCAGCGTTTCTTTTAACGTCCTGCTCAAAATCAGATGACAGCGCCAAGTCCGCAGGTGGCGGCGCTGATCCAAGTGAATTTTCGGGACGTCCTGGGGATTGTCGACAATTTATCAAAAACCTGCCAAGCACGTATTTTCATGACTGGCTGACCGTTCCAGAAAATCCATCTGAACCAGATGGAGCTAAGATAAATGTTTTTTATTACGGGCCAAAAGTTTTGAATAAAAATGTGGTCATTTTTTATAACGGCGGTCCAGGATCAGATAGTCACGGAAGTCATAAATCCTTGCAAGCACAAATTGACCGTCATGGTTATACAAACCAGATCTCTGTTATCTACACAGATCAGCGCGGAACGGGCTGTTCCTCAAAATTTCCAAATCGGCGTAATGAGGCCGATGTCCTACGCTCGCGTTGGTATGGATCAACGGGTATCGTACATGATTCCGAAGCCATTCGCCAGAAACTACTCGGGACAAAAAAATGGAAAGTTTTCGGACAAAGTTTTGGTGCCTTCATCGTTCATCGGTATGTGGCCCTGTTTCCAAATTCAATTGATGCAGCCTACGCCCATGCGAATGCGATCAGCGCCGACCCGCAAGAGCGCCTTTACAACCGAATTTTATCACAGCACCGTGTTTTAAACGTTTATTTGGGGCTATATCCCGAGGACCGAGCGAAGCTTGCGTACCTGAAAGAAGCCCTAGTTGAAACTAAATGTTTTGAAACGCAGTTTATCGGCCTAGTATGTGGCCACGAATTCTTGGCAGAACTAAATTCAATCTTAGGATTTTCTCACAACTGGCGCAGGTTACATGAAATTATTAATACATCCGTATCTGCCACTGGGGCACAGATGTCGTTGAATGAAGATGGCATTAAAGAAATTATCGCTGACAATTTTGATGAAGAAAGTAGCGATACGGGATTTGCTCTTACAGTGATTACTCTGTACGATCGTAATACAAGTCTCAGCGGGTATGAACAATGCTTACGGGTCTACAATGATTTGCAGACTCGGGCTAAGATTTCAGAAAATGAAATACTAATAAGTGAATGCATGGACTCAATTCAGGCAAAACACGTTTCAAAAAATCCTGAAAAAATTAAAATTATTTTGGGTTCTGCGCGAGACCATTTAACGATTGAGCAGTTTAAGGCCGGATTGTTGCAAATGCCCGCGCTGCGCTTTTTTCTCTATTCAGGCGAAAAAGATTCCTTTGTTCCAAAAGAATCTTTTCCAGAAGAATTAAGTGTCGTTGGAAATTTATTGAACTACACCCACTTCATGAACTCAGGACACGAGGGGTACCGAACTGAAAAGCAAATTTGGGATGATTTACTTAAGTAGAATAGTGACAACAGGTGGCATATTGCCCGGTGGCTGTTTAAGCGTTCTTTGTGCACCTATTTCTACTTTTGTGTTGTCACAAAACCTACTTGTCTGTCGTAATAGACAGTATGAAACACCTATTTTTCCCCTTCTTTATTGTCCTATGTTCGTCTCAAAGCTTTGCACAGTCTTTGACACTTGAGGAATATCTTTCGCAAGTGAAGCAGCAAAGTCTTGATTTGAAAGTCGATCAATCAAAACTAGAAGTTTTTGATGCTAAAGCAACAGGCCTATCAATTCCACCACCTATGGTTAGTTTTTCTCGAATGAATGAAGAAGATGGAAGCTCTGCGGACGGGTTTGAAATTAGTCAAATGATTCCATTTCCAACAAAAATAACGGCGGACTATTCGGCTAGAAAATACGAATATCAAGCGCAGCAGAAAAATAATCTAAGTCTAAGGAAACAAACATTTTTAAATGCAAAGTTGCTTTTTCTAAAGCTCTGGGAAAGCCAAGGACTTTTGCTGTTACTTGAAGAAAAGCGCTCTGTTTTGCAAAATCATCTAAAGCTTACTAGAGCAGTAACCAGATCAGATAGTTTTGCTAGCGTTCATCTTTTAAAAACAGAGTCGGATTTAGATTTTTTAGAAAATGAAATAGAAACTGTTAACCAAATGATTCGTGAACGGCAGTTTGAAGCGGCTGTTTTTATTAGCGCCGATCCCGCAAAATTTAAATTTAATGCCGTTGAACCAAAGCCCAGTCAAGTTCCAAGCATAGATTCAATTGAAGAATCAAATTTATATCAAGCTAAGGTTCTGGGTATTGAAATTTTAAAGGCTAAAGAGCGTCTTGCAAAATCAGAATGGTTACCAGACTTTAGCTTACGCTACAAAGAAATGGGTTCGACGCCAATGTCGATGAAGTACAATGAAATAATGGTTGGTGTGACACTGCCATTTATTTTTTTCTGGCAGCCCTATGCTGTATCAAGCCAAGCCAGTAAAGAAAGACTCATTGGTGAATTTGAACTCGAAAAGGAAAGGCGAAATTTTAGTTCTGAAAAAATAGTTCTGTTAACTCGTATTGAGTCTTTAAAAAAACAATTAAATACCTTAGAAAATAAACTCATTCCAAAAGCTGCTAAACGAATGAAGCTTGCGCACAACATTGTTCCCCGAGATATGGAAACGTTACAAGATCATCGTGAAACTATGGAGGCCTTTCCTGAATTAAAAATGAAAGCTTTGAATATTCGAATTGAATTTGAAAACGCGGTCGCTTCTTTAGAAAAGTACAGTAATATACAAAAGGAAACTGAAAATGAGTAAAATTAAAGTTGTAGTAGCTAGTATCGTTTTATTAGTTGTTGGCTACTTAGTTTCAAAATATGTATTTAAAAAGCAGCCTAGTATGCAAGGTCAAAGCATCGACCAAGCTGAAACAAGTTCGTATTATACCTGTCCTATGCACCCGCAAATCCATCAAGATCACGACGGGGAATGTCCTATCTGTCACATGAATCTAGTCAAGGTAACTAAAGCTTCAAAAACTAAAGCTGAAAGTGAGCAGCAGGGGGACAAGCGAGCTTCCTTAGAAATTTCAAATAGCCAGTTTGAACTGATAGGAGTTCAAAAAACTGAAGTTGAAAAGATGAATCTGACGGCTAGAGTGCCAATATCTGGAAGGCTCATTTCATCGACATCAGTCGCCTTTCAAATTTATGAAGACGATTTAAGCCATATTCGCACTGGCCTGCGTTTTACTGGCCAAAGCAGTTCATCGTCTGAAGACGGTATATCTGGTGTGATAGTTTCAGTTGATTCGATGATTGATCCAACCAGTCGAACGGTACGAGTTATCGGCGACATTAGGAATGGACCCAAAAATCTGCGCCCCGAAACAAGTTTTAGCGGTGAAATCCTAATTGATCTAAAAGGCCGTTTGGGAATTCCTGAAAGTTCTGTTTTGCATACTGGAAGTCGCGATATCGTTTATGTTTTCGGAGAAAACAATAAACTGATTCCAAAAACAGTCAAAGTGGGATTAAAAACTGAAGGCTTCTATGAAGTCGTAAGTGGCCTCAAAGAAGGCGATCAGATTAGCTCAGGACCTAATTTTTTAATTGATTCTGAAGCCAAAATCAGAGGCGCTAATGATTAAAAGGGTTATCGAATTCTCAGCCCACAATCGCTTCTTGGTTATCATGATCACTGCCGTATTGATGCTCATCGGAGTTTATTCTTTACAAAAAATTCCACTGGATGCCATTCCCGACTTATCAGACACCCAAGTTATTATTTATTCAAAATGGGATAGATCTCCAGATATTATGGAAAATCAAGTCACGTATCCTATAGTGTCGGCAATGCTTGGTGCTCCCAATGTCAAATCAGTTCGTGGATTTTCTGATTACGGTTTTTCTTATGTTTACGTCATATTTGAGGACGGAACTGATCTTTACTGGGCCCGCAGTCGGGTCTTAGAAAGTTTAAATCGGATTACGGCTCAAATTCCAACCGACGTGAAAACAGAAATCGGTCCTGATGCGACAAGTGTTGGATGGGTCTATCAATATGCCCTTGTGGATGAATCTAAAAAATTCAATTCCGCAGATTTAAGATCGATGCAAGATTGGCTTATAAAGTTTCAACTGCAGTCAGTTCCAGGTGTTGCTGAAGTTGCAGCTGTAGGCGGATTTGTAAAGCAGTATCAAGTTAAAGTGGATCCGACTAAACTTGCACAATTTCAAGTAACAATGAATCAAGTCATGGAGGCCGTTAAGAATTCAAATCAAGAAAGTGGCGGACGAACGATCGAGTATTCCGGAACCGAAGCTATGATTCGAAGTCGTGGCTTGGTGGATAAAGTCGAAGACATAGAAAATGCTGTGGTCATGTATAATCCTAGAAGTCGTGCACCGATTTTGGTAAAACAATTAGCCACAGTTTCGATAGGCCCAGAAATGCGCCGAGGTATCACAGACTTCAATGGCATGGGTGATACCGTAGGCGGAGTCATTGTGATGCGCCAAGGTGAAGATGCGCCCGCAGTGATCGCACGCGTGAAAGAAAAAATAAAAGAAATTCAGAAAGCTTTACCTGACGGTGTAAAGATAGTTTCTGTTTATGACCGATCTGATTTGATTGAGCGTGCTATCGGCACGCTTAAAGGCACGCTGGTCGAAGAATTAATTATTGTTAGTTTGATTATTCTACTTTTTTTATGGCATGTGCCTTCAGCAATTGTACCGATCGTGACAATTCCGATATCAGTTTTACTTGCCTTTATTCCGCTATACTTAATCGGGCAGAGTTCAAACATCATGTCATTAGCGGGAATTGCAATTTCCATTGGGGTTTTAGTCGATGGTGCCATTGTCGAAGTTGAAAATGCCTACCGTAAAATACAACTTTGGGATGAAGGTGGAAGAAAAGAAGATTTTTTCAAAGTCCGACTTGATGCTTTGATGGAGGTAGGACCTTCCGTATTCTTTTCGCTACTTGTTATAGCGGTAGCCTTTATTCCCATATTTACCCTAGTAGATCAAGAGGGTCGACTTTTTAGACCACTTGCTCTTTCAAAAAACCTAGCAATGGCTATCGCTGCAATTCTAGCAATTACCTTAGATCCTGCGATCAGAATGTTGTTTGCAAGGGCTGAACCGTACAATTCAAAACACAAATGGCTTAATAAAATTGGGAACACACTGTTTGTTGGCACCTACTATTCCGAGCACCGACATCCTATCAGCAAAAGAATTTTTGCTTTGTATGAACCAGCTATCGAATGGGTTTTAGAACACAAAAGAAAAACCATGGCATTTGCCATGGTTGGAATGGTTTCAATTATTCCAGGGTTTATGATCTTAGGCTCTGAATTCATGCCGACGTTGCACGAAGGAAGTTTGCTTTATATGCCCACCGCACTTCCCGGAATTTCAGTCAGTGAAGCACAGCGAGTACTTACCAAGCAAGATCAAATCTTAAAGTCTTTCCCTGAAGTGGATACTGTTTTTGGAAAAGCAGGTCGAGCAGAAACCTCTACAGATACTGCCCCCATGAGCATGGTAGAGACCACAATTGTTCTGAAAGATAAATCGCATTGGCGAAAAACCGAACGCTGGTATTCATTTATGCCAGAGATTATTAAAGCGCCGTTTAATCGCCTTTGGCCAGAAACAATTTCTGAAGAAACATTAATCGATGAAATGAATGAGAAATTATCTTTTGTTGGTATGCCAAACATCTGGACCATGCCGATAAAAAATAGAATTGATATGCTATCGACTGGAATTCGCAGTCCGATTGGCGTAAAAATATTTGGTCCAGATCTTAAAACTATTCAGACCATCGGCGAAAATATAGAAAAAGAAATCCGCAATTTAGCCGGAACCCGTGCGGTTATTGCCGAACGAATCGCAAGCGGCTATTTTCTAGATTTTGATTTCGACCGTGAAAAATTAAAGTACCACGGGATTTCGTTAAAAGATGCGCAAGATCAAGCAATGTTAGCAGTCGGCGGAGAAAATGTTTCGCAAATTCTTGCAGGCCGGGAGCGCTACCCAATTCAAGTTCGACTTGCGCCAAGTTTTCGACAGGATAGCCAAAGTATCAAACGTGTTTTGATTACAACGCCAACTGGAGCGCAAATCCCATTAAGCACCATTGCCAAAGTGAATTTCAAAGATGGGCCAAGCATGATCCGTGATGAAAATGCCTCGCTTGTAGGATACGTCTATATCGATTTGGACACTACAAAAACTGATATCGGATCCTACGTTGAAAAGGCAAAAGCGGTTGTGAATGAAAAAATTAAATTGCCTGAAGGGTATTTAATTTCATGGAGCGGTCAATTTGAGAATATGGAGCGCGTGAAAGAGCGCTTGAAAGTAGTTATTCCTTTAACTTTGATTTTGATTATATTCCTTCTTTTCTTTAATACAAAATCGTGGATGAAAACGGGAATCGTTCTTTTGGCAGTGCCATTTTCAATTATTGGCGCTGTATGGATTTTAGTTTTTCTTGGCTATAATCTATCGATCGCTGCCTGGGTTGGAATGATCGCGCTGCTTGGTCTTGATGCCGAGACTGGTGTATTTATGCTGATGTATTTAGACATTGCATTCGAAGACCGAGTTAAACGTGGTCAGATGAATTCACTAGCTGATTTGAAAGCAGCAGTTATTGAAGGAGCTGTGCACCGAGTACGGCCAAAGCTTATGACCGTAGCGGCATTATTCATGGGATTAATTCCGATCATGTGGTCCATTGGAGCCGGTAGTGATGTTATGAAGCGCATTGCTGCGCCAATGATTGGTGGGCTACTAACGTCATTTTTACTTGAGCTTTTAATTTACCCAGTGATTTATTACGTTTGGAAAGCTCATTCCCATTTAAAAATTGATTGGAAACAAATAATATAACAGGGCTAATTAAAGATGACTTAAGCCATTTTAGTCATAGACGATCAAACTGTCTAATCCCTGACTGATTGAGCAGAAAAAATATTTAGCTAGCTAGTACACTCCGATGTCGTATTTTTGCCAGTAGCTGCCGCAGCAATAGTATTTTTTAAATCAATAAATTCAGGACATATGACTCCGCAAATTTTTTCTAATTTTGAAAGTTGTGATTTGGCTTGATCCATTTGATTTAACTTCACAAAAAGTTTACCCATGTAATGGGTCGAGCCAACATGATTCGGATTAATCGACAAAGCTTCAGGATAATTATGCGAATTTGAAGTGTTGTTTTGCAAGGAAAGGTCAAAAGTCCTGTTTTGATCCGTATAGCTTCTTTGTCTCGAATTGTTGATTGTTTTTAAAATGCTGTTGGGTTTAGATAGATTTCACTGCAATTTAGTGACATCGTAACTGCCACTAAATCGTGCTTTGATGCTGAGAAGGAAGATTTATTTTGAGTGACTGGCATTATTGAATGTTTTAAATTTTGGGCTAAACGATATCGCTTAGCGGAGATTTGTAAAAAATAATGCCAAAATAATAGCAAAACAGTTTCAAAGGGTAACTTTTAGTCATGTGGAAAGCGTAACAGGGATGAAGCAATTGGGATCAAATCTTGAAAAAGAACTTTATGATAAAATTCTGAATGCTATTGATGGAGATCACCTTGCGTATGAACACTTTTTGCAACAGACCGCTGGCCTACTACGAGGTTATCTTATGAAGTTGATGAACTCACGGTCCAGATCTAAGGAAAGGGCTGAGGATCTGGTCCAAGATATACTTCTAGCGATTCATCTAAAGCGACACCTTTACAAAACAACCGAGCCAATTTTACCTTGGATTTATTCGATTGCCAGGTATCGATTTATCGACTCAATTAGAGCTGAAGCACGTCGTCCACAATATGCGGAATGGATCGATAATTACGAAGACTTTTTAAGTGTTAGCGAGACGAAACCAGAACCCGCTTTGGATGAAAAAATTGATAGAATGATGAGTATTTTGCCGACGAAGCAGAGAAAGATTTTGGAAATGGCCAAAATGGATGACGTCCCACTGGCAGAAATATCCCAGCTTACTGGGACGACGTTGTCCTCGGTCAAAATAAGTGTGCACCGCGCACTGAAAAAGCTACGTCGTAACCATGGCAAAAAGCAGGACGTATCACTTTGAAAATAACGACTAACAATTTAATAAAGAAACTTGCCACGGAAACTGCAGCCAAACGAAAACGTCCGTGGTCGCTGGTTTTCTATTCCAGCTGGTTTCTGTTGTGTGTTACCTTTTTATCTTTATTTTTATATATTGTCCCGCTTCGGGCTAATTTGATGTATTTAATTTTTCATGCTCCTTACTTTTGGACTGAAACACTTTTGTGGATGATTTTATTTGCTCTGCTGCTGCATTTAACTTTTCAAAGTTCAATCCCCGGTCGACTCAAGGCTAATTTTTATTTGCCTATTTTGGCTTTGGGGATTGCATTGATTAGCGCGTTAATTTATCGCATCGAACCAGGGCCTTTGATGGAGCAAATTAACAAAGTCATATTTTTCTTACCACGGTGTGGATATATTGTTTTGCCAAGTGGATTTGTTATGGCGACTGGAATGTTTTTAATTCTACGACAAGGCGCGCCGACTCGGTTACGGCGCACTGCTGTTTTGATGGCTTTAACGGCAGGAACATTTAACATTTTTTTAATGCAGTTTTCTTGCAAATTTGACGGTTCGGCACACATCGCAATTTGGCATATGCTGCCAGTAGTTATTTTATCATTAATTTCTATCCCAGTAGGTCAACGCTTGTTGCGATGGTAAAATTTAAGTTTTTTGCAACTTTAGCGCCGCTATTCTTTTCGCAAGTATTGTTCAGTCACCCGCTGGATCTAGGACTGTTAAATATATCAGGCCCCACCGAGGCACTTCATATTCGGCTTGAACTCAATCCTGAAATTGGCGCCCGGCTGTTAAAATTAACCCAGCCTGAGTTAGCCTTACAAATTCAAATTAATAAAAACGAAGAACTTTTTTTAGCCACGCTGGGACCCTTATTGTTATCTGCGGATGAAACCCAATGCAAATGGTCTGAAAAAGTCACTGCGAAGATTGAAAATCCGCAACTGTTGGCAATCGATACTAGCTTCAGTTGTCCCAGTGGTGCTAGTCGTTTGAAGTTGGATCTACATTTTTTAAAAAAATTAGAATCGACCTACAGGCTTTTGGTAAGAATGCAGGTGCAGGGCACAGAGCATGTTGGCGGCGCAGATCCGGAAAACTCGGTGCTTTCTTTTAAACTTGAAAAAAATAACTTCAGCTTTTTTGATTTCATTGTCATGGGCTGCGAACACATTGGGGTTTCACCTGGTGAGTGGGTTAGCGATGGCAGATTTCAGTTTCCATTGGGCATTGACCACATACTTTTTATCGTAGCGTTAATTCTTTGTGGTGGGACCTTTACTAATTTTTTAAAGACAATAACTGGATTTACTATTGGTCACACCACGTCGTTAGCACTGGTCGTGACAGGTTCAGTCCACATTCCAAGTCGGTGGATCGAGGCACTGATTGCACTTTCTATTTGTCTGGTGGCGTCTGAAGCATTTTTTAATAAAAAAATTCAGCATCGATTATTTTTAACGGTGGTTATTGGTATCATTCACGGCTTTGGTTTTTCGGAAGCGCTGCAAGGACTTCAATTAAATTCAGACACTCTTTTAAAAGCTATTCTGGGTTTTAATTTAGGAGTTGAATTCGCACAAATATTTATTGTTATAGTAACATATCCGCTTTTGGCCTTAATGCGCAGATCTAAGTTCGTAGGCCTTTGGGGTATTCGTGGATTTGCAGCGATTATTGTTTGCGTTAGCTTTATTTGGTTCTTGCAGCGAGCTTTTGGAATCGCCAGTTAAATAAAAATTCGAGGTGCCTCATGAAAAAACAGTTAATCTATGTATTCTGTGTCGTGCTAACGGCATTGGTTTTATTTGTGCTTGTTGAGTGGTTTCATAAAAAAAAATCGGATGAAATTTCTAAACTTGCAAAATATTCTTTCTTAATCCAAGTGCCGGAAGACTCGTATAAAAGAATTGAAGCGCTTGAAAATCGAATAAATCAAACAGCGCCGCAAGCCACTGACTTGGTTTCCCTGGCTGCACTTTATTTTGCAGAAGGTAAGCGAAGTGGAAATACGAATTGGTATGAAAAAGCAGAGGAAGTCGCAAAAAAAGCGCTGACCATTGAACCCATCGTAAACTTAGACGCTAAGTTAATAGTAGCAAAAATCCACGGGGCAAAGCATG
>JAYUTU010000239.1:0-5007 GCA_043754975.1 Bdellovibrionales bacterium
TCATTTCAGTGTGACCGTTTTATATTTCTAGCTAGAACTAGCGGTTCTTTCCAGAGGTGCTTTCTGAAACAATAGATTCTCGGACCACGACGACTTTAATTTGTCCGGGATACTGCATTTCATCTTCGATTGTTTTTGCAATTTGCTCGGATAACTTCATCGCGGTCAAGTCATCCACCATTTTTGCATTCACTAAAACACGGCACTCGCGGCCGCCATTTAAAACAAACACATCCGTAACACCTTGGAAGCGCTTCGAGATTTCTTGTAAACCAGAAACTTTCTGTGTGTAGGTTTCCATGGTGCTTCGACGAGCACCGGGACGGCCACCAGAAATGGCATCGGCTGCAATGACTAGGAAATCATAATCATTTTCAGGCTGTACATCGTAGTGATGGGCTCTGACAGCGTGAATAATTTCTGGCGATTCATTCCGAGCAGCAATAAAATCAGCACCAATCATGGCGTGACTTCCGTCTAATTCATGATCCAGGGCTTTACCTAAATCGTGCAACATGCCAACACGGCGCGATTTTTTAACATCAATTCCGAGTTCGCCGCCCATAAGACCCGCAAACCAACCCACTTCGGCGCAGTGAAAATACTGGTTTTGCGTGTACGAATAACGAAAGCGCAAAGAACCCATCACCTGGCGCACTTCAGGATGCATGTTTTGCATCCCAAGCTCTTTAGCTATTAAATCGCCGTCTCGTTTGATTTGTCGTAGCAGCTCAGTTTTTATGTTCTCAGCCGTTTTCTTTAAGTCTTCCGGTTTTGGACAGCGCTTAAATTTTTCAATATCTTTGAAAGTCTTTTCAAAGATTCGTCGTGTTAATTCGCGGCGAACGGGGTCGTAGCCAATGATTTGAATGTAGTGCCAGCGATCTGGATCTGGGTTTTCTTCAATATGAATATCACAGCCGCTCGCACCCTGAATGACCGCGATCAGCTCCGGTAATTTTTGGCAGAATACGGCACGCACATCTTCGCTGGGAAAATGGCTTGATGAAATACCGCGTTCAACACTCATTTCTTTTGCGAAACGGTCAATGCAAAGTCCTAAAATGCGTTTTGCTTTTTGTTCAGCGAATTCCTTGGTTTCTGATTCAAAAAATTCAAGACGTGCCACCAAATCAGATTCAGCTCCGCGGATAAATTGCTCACGTAAAGACTCAAGAACATCCTTTTCTTCTTGCTGAGTTTTTTGCAGTAGAACTGTTTTGTAGCCAGCTTCTTGTGTTGTTTTTTCATCCTGAATTTTTTTAAAGGCAGCTTGAGCCGTCGTTAATTTAATGGAATGCTCACGCAGCTCATTTTCTTTTTGAATTAAGACGGCGCGCGCAGCTTTTGCGACTTCGTCTTGCGATGATTTTTTAACTTGGACTAGAGCCTCTAAATCTTCGCACTTTTGCTCGACTAATAAATGGGCTTCTTCGACTTTGGACCAGAGCTCGAGTTCGATTTCTTCGATGCGCTGCTGGCGTTCTTGTTCATCTAATTTGTATTGCTCTTGGGCTTCTATTAAAATTTCTTCGGACTCTTTTTTAGCTTCAACAATGATATGTCGGCGTACGAAAAAAAACAGGCCTGCAATAATGCTAGCGCCAAGTCCAAAACCAACGCCTAAGTAAATTAAAATAGTGATATAATTATTCATGTTTCTCCGGTTACTCTGAGGTGTTAATCTTTAAGTCTAACGGTTAGTTTTAAGCGTAACAATGCGCAAAACCACTATACAAGCCGCGTTACCCAGCTTATAAACCTGTAAATGACATATTTATTATTTCTTCGAAAATGGTCCTTACTCGTCGGTATCTCTGTTTTACTGACTTGGATATTTTTTGCGAACTGGTCCTTTATTTTTAAAACAAAAATTGTGGGTGAGGTTGTGGCTAGTGAACGTGTAGCTGGCCCCTTTGCCGTGATCGGAACAACTCAGCAGCCACTCAATCCACAAGTTTTTTCCTTCTCAGTGGCTGTGAAGGATCGTTTTTCGGGTGAAATTCACATGGCTTCTAGTGAAGATCGCCAGTGGGCTGCTGTCTCAAAAGGCAACTGCGTCATAGCAGCTTATTTTCCCTATCCACCGTGGAAGATGATGGAAAAGGGCATGACAAACCACAATGCGCGGTTGCTGCGAAACTTTACGAGCTGCGATCAAGTTCCAAAAGCCGAAGGCTTTGTTGAGAGTGTGAAATTTTTCTTTATGATGAACTAGCGGCCGATGAGCTGATTAGCAAAATACCACGGAAGTATGAGATACAAAAAAGAATCGCGGATAAGATAATAGAAAAAAAACGCGATAACTAGCTTCAGACCGTACTTACGGTAAAGACCTTTGAAGCCGCCCTCTTTCCAAGTGGCTTTCATGTCGACAATCAGGGTTCTGATCCAGAAATATTGTTTTTTTATCAGCTGCATTTTAAAGACGCTCGCTACTGCATTAAAGTGTAAAATGGAATTGAAGCTCGGTACGACATGCGATTTCCGGTGTTTGATTTTTGCTGAATAATGTACACAACAGCTAACATTAAAAATATTAAAAACCAATTTCGCATTTGCATGTAGAAAAGCACGGATCCGCCTAGGTTTTTGGATTTTTCAATCGAGCTAGACCACGATGGTAAACGAGCCAGTAATCAAATCCACTTTTTAAACTCAGTAATACACTGAGCCATAGAAGTCCATAACCAATGTTTCGGTTGGGAAAGCTTGGGTGTAAATCGTTCAGAATGATCAAGGGAATGGCGGTCATCTGCAAAGCAGCTTTCCACTTGCCAGTGGTTTGAGCATCGATCACAACTCCGTCGGCCGCTGCGGCCGCTCGTATTCCACCAATGATCGTATCACGTGCAACAAATAAAATAACCATCCACGGGTCAACTAAGTTTTGCATCAGGAGTAAAACTAAAACACTACTGACTAAAATTTTATCGGCGACGGGATCTAAAAATTTACCAAGATTTGAGACTGCATTGAGTTTCCGGGCAAAATAGCCGTCGTAGTAATCGGTGATAGAAGCGGCAACAAATAAAAATGTAGCGATGCCGCGGCCCCAATTTGAATTCAAACTCATAAAATAAGCAGTCGGTAAAACCAGAACAATGCGAGAGAGTGTGAGGTACAGCGGTAAAGTGCTCATAAGATTGTATAAATTGTTGTTTGTAACCACTCCGTCTGTCAAGCTAACTTGGTGTTTAGTTACCAGCGGTTTATTCATGTTTACGAGACAGATTTGATGGGAATTGTACACCATTCAAACTACTTACGCTTCTGTGAAGAAGCTCGCGTGGCGTGGTTTCGGTCAAGAAATCTTATCAGTAGTTCAACGGATTCTGTTTTTGGGTTTGCAGTTTATGAAACCCAAGTTAAACATTTGGCGCCGTCACGGTACGGTGATGAACTGAAAATCGAACTGCAAGTTAAAATTGTAAAAGCAAAATTGATTTTTCAATACCGATTAAGCGTTTTTGAAAAACCAGTTGCCGTTGTAAAATCAGTGCATTGTCGACTTGACCGGGATTTTAAAGTACAACGTTTTGATACTCAGACCCTTGAAATACTGGAGAAAGAATTATGGACCGAAACCTGGCTTTAGAATTTGTTCGCATCACTGAGGCAGCGGCCTTGTCGTCAGCAAAATGGATGGGTCGAGGCGATGAAAAAGCGGCTGATCAAGCAGCCGTCGATGCCATGAGAAAAGCGTTCGATTCTGTGCGCATCGATGGCACTGTAGTCATTGGTGAAGGCGAGCGGGATGAAGCACCGATGTTATTTATTGGTGAAAAAGTAGGTTTAAAAAAAGATGATTCTCCGGCCATTGATATTGCGCTAGATCCCCTCGAGGGCACGACAATTTGCGCCACTGGCGGAGTCGGGGCGATATCAGTGATTGCAGCTGCCGAGCACGGTGGTTTTTTACATGCGCCCGATACGTACATGGATAAAATTGCAACTGGTCCTAATGCTAAAGGAATGATTGATATAAATTTATCGGCTACGGAAAATGTACACCGAGTCGCTGAGGGAAATAAAAAACCAGTCGGTGATGTCACTGTGGTTATTTTAAATCGCCCACGGCATCAAGAGCTGATTGCGGAAGTTCGTAAAACGGGTGCCCGCATTCACTTAATCGATGATGGTGATGTCTCTGCAGCCGTTGCGACGGCATGGGCTGAATCTGGAATTGATTTATTAATGGGAATCGGTGGCGCACCTGAAGGTGTTATCTCAGCAGCTGCTATGCGCTGTATGGGTGGCGATTTTCAAGGGCGTTTAAAATTTAGAAATGAGAATGAAAAAGAACGCGCTCGCAAAATGGGTATCGAGGATTTAAATAAAAAATTTACTTTAGAGGAATTGGCAAAAGGGCATGTGATTTTTTGTGCGACAGGCATCACAGACGGACCGCTTTTAAAAGGTGTAAAACTGCTTGCGGGCGGCAGGGCTCAGACCCAGTCAATTGTTATGCGCTCACAAACTGGAACCATCCGTACTGTGGATGCGTATCATAATTTTTCTTTAAAAAAGGGTCATCACTAACTATGGTGGTCTATTGTTTTCAATGTAAAAAACCAACTGCCAGCGAATCGAAGATTGGTTTTCGCGATGAGTGCAGTCAGTGCCGGGCAGATTCACATGTGTGCAAAAATTGTGAATTTTATGACGTGAAAGCCTATAACGAATGCCGCGAAACAGCTGCCGATGTCGTGCGAGAAAAAGAGCGTTCGAATTTCTGTGATTTTTTTTCAGCCAATCAGAATCCGGGCACTGTGGATGATAAAGCGGCAAAGCTTCGAGCAGCAGCTGAAGCCTTATTTAAAAAATAACTGACGAAGGGGTCACCAATGGCAAATGCAACTGCAGAAACCAAAGAAAAGTTTAACTGTTCAAAGGCCGAATTTTTTAAAATCGTAGCTGACTTTGAAAAATACCCACAGTTTTTACCAGAGGTAAAGGCTGTCAAAATTTTAAAAACGACAGCCACGACAAAAGAAATGGAGTACT
>JAYUTU010000240.1:0-2317 GCA_043754975.1 Bdellovibrionales bacterium
ATTTAATATCTAAAGACGTGCTTCTAAAACCGATGAGCATGTGCAATACCCAACAGGTACATTGGCAACAGAGCGGAATAAAAATTGAAATTCCAGTCATTAAGAATTTTTCCATTACAGTGGCTCAAGCAGAGTTTATTGTCCCTTTGGGATCACACGTAGTTATCCGGATCGAGCGCTAAAAAAAACTAAAGATTATACTCAACGGGGATTTTCTTGATAACACAAGAAGTTGCGGAATCATTATAAACTCCGTAGCTATTTAGTAGGATTCCCTTGATATTTCGTTTGCGGCAGCGAACAGCATACAGCACGCTCTGATCATCAGGATCTGATTGATTATCAAAACGATAGGTATTTTCAATGACAAATTGAGTGGGGTCGTCATCAAACTCGCTGCACGTGTGCGGTATATTGAAATCTTCAGTATAGCCTTCTGCTTTTAACAAATTAATGACTTCACTTAGTGTGTAATTAATATTTTCAATGTAGGCCATTCCCGGGTTCCCTGAGTTAATTGTGCCTGTGCTGCTGGGTTCGTTTAATTTATCCAGCACTTTTTGCCTCCGGTGCTTTGGCACTACGCTGATAAATTGGCAACGAACGTGGAACAAGTTCTTCTAAACTTTTGATACGAGTTGCATCCGATGGGTGGGAACTTAATATTTCTGGAGGTTTTGCTCCGCCCGCTGCGCCCATTTTTTTCCATAAACTCACAGCGGAGTTGGGATCATAGCCAGCTCGTGCCATCAATTCTAACCCCATACTATCGGCTTCTGTTTCTTGGTTACGACTATGGGGTAAAGTAACAGCTAGGGTACTTAGCATATTCGCAGCCCCTGCATACTTGGGATCTAATTTCTGAGTAGCAACAAGCAAATTGAGGCCTAAGCTTTTTACTAATTCTTCTGACATACGCTCACGACCATGTTCACGCAGAGCATGCGCAATTTCATGACCCATGATCGCTGCAATTTCAGCATCAGATAAATTTAGTTTTTCAATAATTCCGGTATAAAATATAATTTTTCCACCCGGCATACAAAACGCATTGAGCTGATCAGAAGTGATCACATGGATTTCCCAGTTCCATGCAGGCGCATCTTTTCTAAACTGTCCCGTTTGAGCGGTAATCCGAGTGGCAATTTTTTGTAGCCGCGCAACTTGCTCAGGATTTTTATCTAGTTTTCCAGCAGCTGCAGCGTCGCCTTTTACTTTTTCATAACCCTCCGCCGAGAGCTGCGTGATTTGAGAACTTGGGACCAGCAGTAGTTGGCGACGACCTGTACTGATTTCGCCCTTTTCTGTAGAACTTGCGCATCCAGAAATAGTTATAAATCCAGCACTCATAACAAATCCAACACTCACTTTTATAAAATTTTTCATCGGTATCCTATAGGTTCAATAAAGTACTTAGTTAATTAAATCGTTGGCAGTCCTCGAGGAAATAAAAAATTTTCTGGGCCGCCTCGTTGATTTGCAGGCATTTCTTGTAAGCTATCGCTATCTGCTTTTTCAAATTCTAAGGCAGATAAATCGTCCACAGCTGGACCCTCGATCACTTTACCGTGGCAGTCAAAACGGGATCCGTGACAGGGACAATCCCAAGATTTCTCAGCAGTATTCCACTGAACAACTCCACTTAAATGAGGACACGCTGCCGAGAAAAATTCAAGACGACCTTCTTGGTTTTTATAGGCAGCAACTTGGCGCAGTCCACTGCGAAAAACGGTGCCCTCGCCCCACTCTAAGTCCTCGACATCTGCGAACGTGGTTTGTGTCGTAAACCAGTCCTTGTACTGAGCAGCCACATTTAAGTTTTCACGGAAGTAAGTTCCTGCCGCTCGTAAACTAATACGAGACGGATTGTAAAGCGATTCCCAATCGTTCGCACGGTTCATGATCTGATCCGTAATCAGTAATCCACCGATCGTACAATGGGTCATTCCATTTCCTGAATCTCCGGTAATAATAAAAACATTATTTCTGTCCATCGGATTATGACCCAGATAGGCTAATCCATCAACTGGCTCCATGACCTGCCCGGACCAGCGATAAATTATTTCTTGCGCCACGTGGAACCGGTCGCGCATCCATTTTTCTAAACGGTAATAGCAATCGCTCGGATTTTTATTTTGACCTGTCTTGTGATCTTCGCCGCCAACAATAAGTAAATCGTGAAATTTTCCAGACTCAACACGAATGTAGTGATACGGATCCGCAGTATCCCAGTACAACCCAATACTCACTGAAGCTTTCGGGATTTGTGCGGCAATCACATAGGTTCGGTAGGGCGCTTGCTTCGTATGAATCGCGA
>JAYUTU010000241.1:0-11565 GCA_043754975.1 Bdellovibrionales bacterium
TGCCTCACAGCCCACAGGTATTCTAAGCAGCACTATGTACACGGATGGTCAGTATCACGACTACATGGGAATCTACGCAGGTGGTTCAGCCGAAAAAATAACTCATGAAACTTTAGAGGCAAAACGCAACCTGTTGGCTTTTCCTAAAAAAATTCCGCCAGAAACTAACGGTATTCATTGGCCGCGTTTAACTAAAATGGTCTTAGAGCCGATCGGGAAAACTCCGAATGATGTAAAACATTTTTTTATTACTCAATTTAATGTGCAAAGTATTTATGAAACTTTAGATCGCCTTGAGCTGCCACGCGAACGCGCGCATTACATTATGGACCGCTACGGATACACGGGCGGCGCTTCTATTGGCATGGCCCTGAGTGATGCAGTCCTTCAACACAAATTAAAAAAAGGGGACCTGATAGTCCTACTGGGCTCTGGTGGCGGCATGAGTATGACGGCACTGGCGATCGAATGGAGTTACGACACCTAATGCAAACACCGTCTGAATACTTCGAGCTAGACTGGTTATTGCGCTGGGCGACTTATTCGCCAAGTGCTGTCGCCATTACTGATGGAGATTCAGGGAAGTCAGTGACTTATGCAGAGCTTTTTCAACGAGCCTGTGCTGGTGCGGACTATTTGCAAAAAAAATACTCTATAGCTGCGGGTGACCGCGTGGTGCATTTTTCAACTAATGAGCTTTCGAGCTTTATCTTATTTTTTTCGTTAGCGCGCTTAGGTGCAACTCTGGTTCCTATCAATTACCGCTTAACTGCCCGTGAATTAACTTACGTTATCAATGATGCGCAGCCGAAGCTTGTTGTTGTTGAAACTCAGTTCAGCGATGTCCTGCAGTCTTTAAAAGGTGAATTGGGCTCACACCAATTTGAAAATTTCAACGATTTTGAGACCGCTACACAGCAGGCACATGATGATCTGAAAAATGATTTTATTTCGTTTCAGTCCACACCGCAAACTACGGCATTAATCATTTACACTTCTGGTACAACTGGATTTCCCAAAGGTGCCATGATTAGCCACGCAGGACTTTTTTGGAATTCCGTAAATACGACTTTACGTCTTAATATTTCACAGTCTGATGCTGCAGTTATTTTTCTACCACTTTTTCACACTGGTGGTTGGAATGTTCTGTCGACTCCATTTTTTCACCGCGGAGCTCATGTTATTTTAACAAAAAAATTCGATGGTGAACAAATTCTAAGACTTTCGGAAAAATATCGTACTTCGCTTTTATTTGGAGTTCCGACAACAATGCGGATGATGTCGCAGTCCCCGTTATTTACAACTGTTGATTTAACGTCATTGCGCTACGCTATTGTTGGTGGCGAGCCGATGCCACTCGAAGAAATTCGTACATGGGAAAGCAAACGTATTCCTATTCGTCAGGGCTATGGCTTAACAGAGTTCGGACCCAATGTATTTTCACTCAATGAAAGTGATTCTGCCCGCAAGATGGGATCCATAGGATTTCCAAATTTTTACGTGCAAGTGAAAGTTGTCGATGATCTCGGAAATATTTGTAAAGCTACCGAAATTGGTGAACTTTGGCTAAAAGGCCCTATGGCGATGACAGGCTACTGGAATAACGAAAAAGCAACTGCCGAGACCTTTTCCGATGGCTGGCTAAAAACTGGTGACCTTGTGTATTACGATGCCGAAAGCTACTTCTACGTGGTCGGTAGAAAAAAGGACATGTACAAATCAGGCGGAGAAAATGTTTATCCGGCTGAAATAGAAAAAGTAATCCTTGAGCTGCCTTGGGTTAAAGAAGCTGCGGTAGTAGGTGTTGCCGATCCGCAGTGGGGCGAGTCAGGCCACGCCTATGTTGTGGCTAGCAGTCCGGCGCAGTTTAATTTGCTGCAGCTACAACAGCACTGCGCAGTTAACTTAGCCAAATTTAAAATACCCAAATACTTTACGCAATTAGATGATTTGCCGAAGGGTGATTCCGGAAAAATTCTAAAACGCCTTATAAATCAGTAAGCAATTCCGCCACTTACAAGAACGATCTGAAACAGCCAATTACTGTCACACTGTCAGAATCATTACAGGTGAAATAGGGGCGCCCAATCAGTTATAGTCATCGCTCGGGAGCATTCATGGTACGTTATTGGATTACACTAATTATTTTTTTACTTGCAAGCAGCACAAGTTTTGGTGCACGTGTGATCCCGTCAACTACGTTCTTCGACAGGTGTCTGATGCAGGCAGTTCGTCAAGAGCACAGATTAAATCGCTTAGAAGCCATTCAAAATTGTTTTGAAAAAAATAAAGAAGCATCAAAAAAAACGTTAACAATACCAGCCTGTTTTGCAACAGTAGAAAAAATAAAACTGGGCCACGCGTCTCTTGAACTAAGTGAGCAGTTAAAATCTTTGTGCTTTTACGAAGTCGGAGCCTTTCCAAACATAAAAGCCTGCTTGAATAAATCTCAAGTTTTCGTTTCAGCAATCAACAAAGATGAAGCGGTATTTGAATGCTACCGTACCTTCCAAAATGAGCTGTCAACATCGCAGTGCCTGCACATAAGTACGTTGTTAAAATATCCGCTCAAGCGAGACCACTTAGTTTCTCAGTGCTATAATTAATTTTTGTTAATCGCTACCAATTGGCTGCTAAATGATAATTTTTTGTTGGAATCTGTAATGGCATTCCAGCGGGCAGTTGACGGCTACGCAAGACCACCTGCCAATTCAAATGAGGATTTAATTTTCTAAAAAGTTCCTGACTGCCGTTGTACCATGGCAGAACCTTTGCTTTTGCAGTTGGTCTGCGTAGCTTGTGTTCTTTGCTGGCTCGGGCTGTGGCTTGTAATAAGTTTTTTCCGAATAATTCATGAGCCCGACGCTCGACTTCTAGAGTCGCCAGGAAACAAGCGTAAAAGTTTTTTGAAGCAAAGCCCCAAGTAGCCGTTTTGGATTTGGATTCAATAAGGTCTTCAATTTGGTTTGACCTGGCTTTTACTTTCATGCGGCGAATCCCCGTCAATCCGTGATTGTAGGCTGTGATTGCTAGTGGCCAAGAACCTAATTTTTGGTAATTGGCTTTTAAAATTTTTGCGGCTAGCTCGGTCGCGTAGCGTGGGTGATTGCGTTTATCGTAATGGGCAGTGATATATCCTTGCGGCCTGGCTACATTTGGCATGATTTGCCACAAGCCGCTGGCACCAACTTTGGATTGGGCCAATTCATTAAATGAACTCTCAACAAATACCAGCCGAGTTAACTCAATCGGTAAACCATGCTGCTTAAAAATATTTTCCATCATCGGTAAGTAGCGACCCGAAAGAAATAGAGCTTTTTGCATACGATCTTTCAGGCCCATCTGCAGTCGTACTTTAGCGGGGTTTGCAATTTTCCACTTTTTGCTGATTCGCAGTCGCTCATTTCTAATTTTGGCGTTAGCAAGCTTTGCGCGTGTTGAATCATTGATGACAGAGTTTGCAAAAATGGCAGTCAAATCAATTTCACCCAGAATTAAATCCGGTTTGTTTACTAAATGAAAAACGCCCTGCCGAGTTGAGTATTCAGAATAAATTTTTCTCCAGAATTCAACCCGGTCAGCTAATTCATCTGTAGGAGAAAATTTTGATTTTATCGGCAGTGTTGATGACCACTTGGCTACTTGGGCTACTGCAGAAATCTGAAAGATCGAAATAAGCACAATAACTAATATTAATTTATTCACTTCTTTATTTTAGTAGGTTAATCAGCACTTGATCAAAAGCTTCTCGAACAATCGCTTCATCACGCGGACCATTGTATAGAAATGTGTAGGTATACACATCACCGTTCTTTCGTCCAGCGTAACCAGAAAGTGCCGCAACCGTGTTTAGATATCCTGTCTTGCCCCGTACCCAGCCCTCAGCGACTGTGTTTTTCATTCGTTTTTTAAGAGTTCCATCTAAGCCTGCCACCGGAAGACTTTCAAGGACCAAGGAGTAGGTGCGGAAATCTTTTTTCATTGCCATAAGAATTTGATTCACACCGTGGGCCGACAGTCTGTTGTCCGGAGTCAAACCCGACGGATTGACAAAAATAAAATCTTTTGTAGAAAGCCCTGCATTTTTTAATTCGTCTCTGATTATCTCGACACCTTTTTTCAAGGATGCCGCTTTTTTTGAGTCTTGTGCAGCTAAAGTTTTCGTCAACATTTCAGCTACAAAATTATTTGAAAATTTATTCATATCAGCCAAAATCTCGGCCAGACTTTTGCTTTCAGAACTAGCGACTAGATCCGCTGTATCTGGAGTAATTCCCGCATAAACTTTGCCGGCAACTGTTACTCCCCGTTGTTTTAAAAATGATTTTAGCTGCTGGCCAGACCACAGAGCTGGATCATCAATACTTTTATAGACTACTTTCTCAAGTGAATCTTTGGAAATTTCTCCTGAAACAGTGACTGTTTTGCTTGAACTTGAAATGGAAACAGCTAATTCCTTTTTCGGTTTTCCACCAACCGTCGTTGTTAAGTTTGAAACCTGGTAATAGTCACTAGCGGGATCCACATGAACTACAGCTTTTCCATTGATCAATCCCGGCCGTACAAAAACATTCACTGAATTCCAATTGAAACTCATGGCACCAACAGGTGCATCATAAGCACGATCAACACGGGCATTTTCACGGCTCTCGTCAAAACGAACAGGATCAAACAAAGACTCATCAACAACAATTTCTTTTACAGTTGTAGTTTGGGTGCGAATGAATTCATTAACTAGGAACCACATTTTCTCTGAAACAAACGAAGGATCCCCTGCGCCTTTTAAGTACACTATTCCATTTTCGAAAAATAATTGTGTTTTGTAGCGAAAGCCCAATGGCAATCGTTGTAAAACCCCAAATGTCGTCATGAGCTTAGAAACAGAGGCCGGATTTTTTACAACATTTGCGTTGATCTCATCGATAATTTTGTCGTCTTTTCTAATTTCAAGACTGAGGTCCTCAAGATTAATTTTATATTGTTTAAATATTTTCTGAGCTGGTGAACTCTCGCCAGCTGCGGCTAGACTAAAGTTGACTGGAATCAGAAAAAACAAGACCGCTGGAATTACTAATTTAAATAGGGATTTCATTTTTCTAACTATAGCCGCAGAATACTCGTATGAAAAGAAAAGATTGGCTGCTTATCATTGGAACTTTAGTCTTTATCGTTTTTTGTGATCAACTGACAAAAACCTGGGCCAGCACCACACCAGAAAAATGGTATGGATTCCTTCATATTGTATTGATTCACAATCACGGGGCAATGCTGGGATTGTTTTCAGATCTTCCAGCAGTTTTGCGAATTGTCACCCTATCGACAAGCGGGGTATTCCTATTGAGCATTTATGCCATCATTCAATACTTGATTCCTGTTCGGCTGATGCTTTTACGGCTAGGACTATCTATTTTGGTGGGTGGGATATTAGGAAATGTTTTAGACCGAATTTTGCATGGTTATGTCATTGATTTTATTGCAGTGAAGTTTGGCGATTGGCATTCCCCGATTTGGAATATGGCAGATGTGATTCAGTGGATTGGCTACGCACTGATTGTTTATTCTGTAGCAAAATATGGTGAGCTTTTATGGCCTGGGAATAATACACGGAAAGTATTTTGGATTAATCGTCGTTTTCAAATTAAGTATTCGGCACTGTTCATGGTGGTTGGATTATTTTTGACCCTCATCAGCTTAGTTTTTTCTTACACCTATTTAAAAGTGACAATCGCTGAAATTAGTGGAAAAAATCCTATTTTGATTGAACGCTTTTCGACACCTTTTTTGTATTCATTTTTAGTACTAGCAATTACGTTTTCTATTGTCCTATTTGTGATTGGAAAATTTATATCTCACCGAATTGCTGGTCCGCTGTTTGCTTTTGAACGTTTTCTAATAGAAGTTTTAGATGGCAAAGGGCTTACAAAAAATGGGGCTGCACTAAAATTACGAGCCGGTGACGATTTTAAACATTTAGAACAGTTAGCCGAGAAAATTAAAATAAAGTTAATAAAATTAAATGCAGAGAAAACCATAGAAACTATTGAATACAAAGAAGACTAACCAGTAGTTTCCCAATGACTAATTTTGTCGATGTAGAATCGCTTGCGCTGCATATCTAATCCACATTCGGCATTGATGTAATCTCCGTCAGGATTACGAACTATCCCCATCGGCCGAATCGGCCGCAGTTTTGCCTTCGTTTGTCCACCATCATAAATAATTTGCATGGCTTTCTGGTTCCTAATGGCTTCCGCTAATAGTATTAGCTTTTCGTCACCAGAAGACCAAATTTTATATTTATCCCAATCCATGTTTTTATTTTGTACTTGTAAAAGTCGCTCGATAGTTACTGAAGGCTCTAACTTTTCAACGCATTTTAAAAAGACCTGCATACAGGCAAAAGCATCGTCATAAGCGCGATGAGCTTCGCCACCTGTTAATGCAAGTTCTTTAACTAGGGTTTGTAACTTGTGGTTTGTTGTCGGCAGCAATGCTCGTGAAAGCAGGCTGCTACACAAATGGATATTTTTTGGAAAAATTAAGTTCTGCTTTTCGATATCCAAAGTTACAAATCCAAGATCAAAAGGTGCATGGTGTGCCAATAACAAACTGCCATCAATAAATTCACAAAATTTCAAAATTTGATCTTGCATAAGGGGCGCATCAGCAACCATCTCATTAGTGATTCCATGAATGCGAATGTTATCTGCCAAAAGCGACTTAGATGGTTTTAGCAACGTCTGGAACTTTCCAATAATTTCGCCATTTAACCACTTCACGGCACCTAACTCGATAATTTCGGACTCAATCGGGTAAGCACCGCTGGTTTCAGTGTCGAAGGCAACAACGGGGTACTCAGACCAAGGTAACTTTGCGTTAAAATTCATAATCTGAATTTACTTTATTGCATTGAAAAGGTCTAGCTTTCGATTGCAACTGACTTTCTTTGATCTAAAATGTGACTGTGGATCGACTAATTAGATATTTTTTAATCTCAATTTTTGCTGCCGGCTCAACCGCTTTTGCGGCAGAGAAGGTTGAGTTGAGTAATAAACCCACCTATCGTTTTTCTGGCGATGCGCAGCTTTTATCCCATTTTGTAGATCGTGGACTTTCGATTACCGACAATAATCCTGCATTAACTGCCTCTTTCCTGTTTAATTTTGGACAGCAGTTTCGGTTGGGCTTTTGGGGCTCTAATATTTCTAATGTAACTTCAAGCGATGACAATTTGTGGCTTAAATTTATTGCTGATGTAAAGATTGAATTCAGTACGGACTCAACATTTCTTATTTACTTGCTGGATGACCATTATTACAAAAATAATATTCGAAATGGCCAATCCTTGGGGATGAATTTCGATTACAAAAGTTATATGTCCCAGTTGGAATGGCTGCGAAACTATCAAGGCACTGGTGTCGGTGCGATGTACTTACAACTGGGAAAAAATTTTCCGCTGTATAGAAAAATATTGCCTCGCGTATCTGTTGGCTACATGGTGCAAAACTCGAATGGCTATTTGAATTATTTCAATTTGAAAGGAACAGCAATCTACACTGTAACCTCTGTTTTTGAAATGGAGAGTGGCATTACAGCTGTCACAAATAGCACGCAGTTTGAAGGTCGTGGTGATCCAGCTTTTTATTTCGGAATTAAATTAACTTACTGATTACCATCCGCAGAGGGGTCAGCTTCGTTCTGCACTTTTTGAATTTCTGAGTCGACTGGGTTTACAAAATTTGGATCTAATCCCTCAGCAACTTTTTTTACTGGCTCATTTTTTCTTTGGTTTGCCACTTGTTCAGCGAAATTACCATAGATATCTTTATTATCCGAAGCACCAAACATCGTGTCTAATTTGCGGCGCGATTTTTTCGGGTCGTCACTTGGTTTTTGCATGATGCTGACACGTATAAATCCAATTAATTTATCAGGTTCGATTTCGCCTTTTTTATCCTTTACCGCTAAGTTTCCTTTGATGGTATTTGTAGTGTGTTCGAAACTGGCACGCACTTTATTCTGCACAAGATCCAAACGCTCCTGGGCTACTTTATTTGCAGTTGATTCTTTTTGATCTGGTACAGCTTGAATGAAGAGCGCTGAGGTCAGTTTGATTTCTGCATCTTGCAGTCCTGAAGTCACTTGTTTTAGTCGCTCGAGCACGTCGACAAACTTTTTATTTGGCATCGAAGTTCCCCGTTCAAACAAAAATGTATCAGGGATATCAAAATTAAATCCGTCTTGTGAAATCGAAACATTTTTTGCAGTATCGGTCATTTTATCTGCCATAAAAGCTGCAACAACTTTGGCTGAACCCATATCTAAAACGTTCGGAGTTTTATCCGCAGGCTCGAGGAAGCTTTGAAATGCTTTGAGCGGCTCATTAACAAAATCTAAAAACAATTTTTCTAAAGTTAATTCAGCTCCAAAATTTTGAAAATTATATTCAATTACTGATGGTGTTGAGAAGTAGTCTGAAATTGTTTTCTTTGTTTCTTCGTTTTGGCCAATTAGCCACATCACTAAAAAGAACGCCATCATGGCTGTCATGAAGTCAGCAAGCGCCACTTTCCATGAACCACCATGGTGTGGAGCTGCTTGCACGTAGATTTTTTTAATAACGATAACTTGTTTTCTCTGTGCCACTTCGTTTTCCTACTTTTTATGCTGCAGATTTTTTAATTTCTTTTGTTGCTTTATCTAATTCGTCGAATGTTGGTCGTTCTTCCGGGGAAATCGTTCGCCGTGCGTACTCGATACATACGATTGGTGGAGCTCCACGTTGCAATGCGACCATCGCTGATTTAATACATTGTAAAAAGCGGCCTTCAGCTTCAATGTCTGCCGCCATTTTAGTTGCTGTCGGACCAATAAATCCATAAGCTCCGAAAACCCCAAGCATAGTTCCAACTAAGGCTCCAGCAACTAAGGCACCAATTCGCTCGACACCCTCAGTTAAGTGTCCCATCGTTTTCACGATACCTAATACGGCTGCAACAATTCCTAATCCGGGAAAACCATCAGCAACGGCTTGAACAGCATGCTGTGCTAAATGTTCTTCGGCATGGATAGCACGAATATCGTTATCCATCAGTTCTTCAACATCGTAAGGAGACAAATCTGTTGATAAAGTCATTTTCATTGTGTCGCAAATAAATGCGACTGCGTGATGATTTTTTGTGACCGATGGGTAAGCTTTAAAAATGTCGCTTTGATCTGGATTTTCAATATGCTTTTCAACCCCTTGCGGTCCCTCTTTACGAAACGTTTGAAAAAGCTGGAACATCATTTGTAGAAGATCTAAATAATCTTTTTTCTGCGGACCCTTTGCAGTCATTGCTTTTAAACCCAGGCGAAAACCTGCTTTGATAACTTTCATAGGGTTGGCGATGACGTAGGCTCCAAATGCAGCTCCGCCAATGATCATAAGCTCTAGAGGCGCAGCTTTCATGAAGATGGACATGTTTCCGCCGGCAAGAATGAATCCGCCAAAAACACCTATAAATACGACTATGATACCTATAAAACCCATGAGTGACCTCGTTATGTAAGTTACAGATCGGACACTTGAGGTGCCTAATTAACTAGACCCTTAGGAAACTAGCGAAACGTCTAGGAGCAACCTATTTAGCCGGCTGCCAACGCGATTTTAAAGCTGCTTCTCACTGTGCCGCAATTCTGCTATTCTTTAACAATGAAAATTTACTATTGTTTAGCACTACTGACCCTGTTCAGTTTGTCAGCCGCAGGAGCCTCCACAGACCTTGTAGTAAAAACAATTAAACCTTTTCAAAAGTGGACGTCAGATCAAATTCAAGAGACACAAATTGCAGTGCAACTGCCAAAAAATTTTCATGCATACAAAGATCAAATCAAGATTTTAAATATCAAACCCAGTGGATTTAAAACGGCTCAGATAAAACTAAATCCAGAAGTAGAATTTTACGATAAATTCAGTAAAAAAAATCGTTTGGGTCTGAATGATTCTGGTGGAGTTATTTCCATTTTATTTGAAGCCCCAGAAAAATTGCCTCTTGATTTACAAGTCATCGAATTTGACCTGCGCCATCAGATCTGCAGTGATCAGGTTTGTTATTTACCAGAAAATTTAAAAATAACGGTGCCTATTTCACAGTCCACACCAGCATCAACTGTTACTAGTGAAAAAAAAACATCTTCCTTTTTTGCAAGTTTTGAAAGTTCTTTGGCATCGAATCTACCCCTGGCATTTCTCTTTGTATTTTTGGCTGGAATTTTAACGAGCTTTACGCCGTGTATTTTTCCTATGCTACCGATAACCCTATCTATTTTGGGTCACAATGCAGAGTCCCGCACACGAATGCAAAACTTTTTACGTTCAGTCATTTATGTCGGCGGAATTGCGACGACATATTCTCTACTAGGAGTTATCGCCGCGCTGACCGGAAGCCTATTTGGAGCAGCTCTGACGAATTCTTATGTTCTTGTGGGCTTGTGTATTTTATTCGTCACGATGGCACTGAGTATGTGGGGTGTTTTTGAATTGCAAGCACCCGCATTTATACGCAATCGTTTTGGTTCGGGTAAAAGTAAAAATAATTTTGAAGCCTATCTTATGGGAATGGTAGCAGGTATTGTAGCCAGTCCGTGCGTAGGACCTGTTTTAATTTCTATACTGACATTTGTTTCTACATCACGAAATGCGTTGCTTGGTTTTAGTTTATTATTTGTTTTTGCATCCGGAATTGGACTGCTGTTTATTGTGATTGGCTTATTTGGTGAGGCGTTACGCTTTCTGCCTCGCTCGGGCCCTTGGATGAACTTTGTGAAGTTTATTCTAGGAGCTGCGATGTGGGCTGCAGCCCTTTATTACCTGCAGTTTGCTGTGACGGATCGCTGGTGGATCACCGCAGTTGCCGCCAGCTTTTTAGCGTTATCAATCTGGCAGGGCGCATTTCAGTTTCGAAAGAAAGCCTACGTTCGCCAAAGCATCATGATGGCCCTGTTTATTTTTTCTTTCACTGTCAGCTTACTTGGTGTTGTACGGCCCCAGTATTTGACATCAGCTTTTGGTATCTCCGCAGGGTCAGATGGCTCGGTGAATGGTTCCAAAAAAATTGATATTTGGACGGCCTATTCGGATGAGGAATTAAAGCGTGCAGCTTCGAATAAGCAGCCCGTCCTTATTGATTTTTATGCGGATTGGTGCGCGGCTTGCCATGAGTTAGAGGAAAAAACTTACACACACCCTGAGTTTACGGAACTCTCAAAATCATTCAAATTGCTTAAGGTCGATGCCACCCAAGACACAGAAGCCGTCCAAGTGATCCTTAAAAAATATAAGGTTCAAGGCTTGCCAACAGTCATCTTTATCAATAGAAATGGGGACCTGCTGCCAGAGATAACATTCACTCAATTTATAACCTGGGATCAGTTAAAGCCAAAAATGCTGGAGAGCCTAAAATGAAACTAACTGAAGTCCGATTAAATAAATTATTAGCAGAGCGCGGAGTTGCTTCACGTCGGGGCTCTGACAAGTTGATTGAAGAAGGTCAAGTTACTGTGAATGGCAAAAAAGTTTATGAG
>JAYUTU010000242.1:0-2311 GCA_043754975.1 Bdellovibrionales bacterium
GATCAAAGATTTAACATACCAAACAGTTGCGAATTTAAATAAGGGCTTAGCCACATCCGGCGTTAATTTTCGAGTCAATCTGCAAGAGCCATCCGGAAAAGTTCCGGGGGATATTCGAAACAGCATGATCGTGCTTGTTGAAGATCCCGTTGCAACTAGCGTTATTGGTTATGGTCCGCAAACTGAAGACCCTGTTACCGGAGAAATTGTTTCTGCGCGAACTGTCATGTTTTTAGGAACCATCAAAAAGTTTGTAAAGTACACCTATGATGAAATCATTCGAGAAAAGCGCGAGCAGGCTCAAGGCGCAAAAGGCGCAGCTACTCTGAAACTGGCAGAATCTTTAAAAACTCAGGTGCAGGCATTAAAACAGAATAGCAAAGTATTTAATGCTTCTGTGCTGAAGCAACCGCTTGCAGCACGTGCAAGCAAGCCACTTGCAGCGGGGGCTACTGCAAAAACAATCGCATCCGCAACAAAAATTTCTCAAATCGAACGGCAGCTAAAAAATTATACGGCAAAGAAAAACACGCAGTTTGCAGGAGGCACGACAGCCGCTGAAAAGTTAAAGGCAAAGGTCAAGTACTTACAACAAGCCAAAAACTGTGCCCTGGCTCCATCTTTAGAAGGTGTCTCCGGTAAAGTAAGTAAAGATCTACTGGATCAGTTTCCAGCCAATGCTAAGCCTTGGGATCAGCTCACGCATAAAGAAAAAGATGCAGCTATTGCTTTGATATTACCCCAGATCTGGATTCCTACTTTGATTCACGAGCTCGGTCATAACTTAGGTTTACGTCATAATTTTGCAGCTTCAGAAGACAAGAAAAACTTTTTAAGTGAAGAGGAATTGGTACAAGAGAAAGTGGATCACATCATTCCATTTAGTTCAGTGATGGATTATGGAAACGACCTGAAAGCCCTACCCGTCCTAGGTAAATATGATATTGCTGCTTTAAAATTTGCTTACTTACGCCAAGTTGAAGTCACAGAAAAAAGTGGTGCTGTAAAAAGTATAACTGTAACTGAAACATTAGAAAGTATGAAATCAGATTTAACCGCTGCAGAGCAAACGTTGAAAGAATATTTATTTTGCACGGATGAAAACGTCGGTATCAACGCCGGGTGCAAGCGCTTTGATCTGGGAACGACCTACACCGAGATCGTTCAGAATTTAATTTCTGACTACGAGAATGCTTATGCTAATCGTAATCTACGCGCCGGTCGAGCCAACATGAGCCTGGTTGAAGATTTAAACTATGCTCGTCGTATTAATCAGATTTTCGAAGAGCTGCGGATCATGCTTGAAGTTAAAGAGCGTATCAAATATCGCTTTAATTTGCCAGATACTGCACCGGAGTGGGACAGCATCGAATTTTTAGCGGATTTAAAAAGTGCGGCATTCATCGGAGGAAGTTTTCTAGCCCGCGTGGTCTTGGTTCCGGATGCGACTTGTGCAGTTGCCTTAGCTACAAATCCGCTAGAAGTCATTGCCGTTGAGCGATTAGAACTTTTAAATCCTGACGCCATTTCGTGTTTTAAAATTCAACTTGCTCCACAGTATGTTGTTGTGGCTCAAGGTGGTAAATTATTTAACTCGAAAAAAGATCCCGACAGCAACAATGCGTACGCTGACCAGATCGATGTGCGTGGAATTTGGTTAGATAAAGTCCAAGCCATTAGAAATTTAGCTCGTCGTGAAATTGGCATTCCAAGCTTAGATGAAAACTCTGATAGCTTCCTTAATGTCACTGAACTTCGAGATGGAATTTTAGGGATGGTCGATGGACTGGCTTTAAATAATGTTGTTGATGCAGTTCCTTTCACGTTGGCTGATGGCTCTGTTGTTACTTTTGAAATCAGTTATGATCTCGGCGATTCACAGATCATAAAAAAACCGTTACTGCTTTCTTTAGTCAGACCTTCCTCCGTAGGAATCGTAGCTGATATGTTAGGAGTCAATGTCAATGGGACAACTCCACTGAAGCAGACGATACTGAAAACTGTTGCTGAAGAAGCCCACGATGCAACCCGCACGCATGAGTCTGACAAAGTCATTGCTGAAAAATACAGTGTGTTTAAGGCTAAGCGAATTCATGAGAGTAATTTTGCAAAGGATGTTTTAACAAAAGCAGTTGGCTCTGATTTATATGTCGCTAGTCCAACAAATATATTAGCCATCGAAACAATTCAGAATTTAGAAGTGGGTGAAGTGTTAGAGAAACTAACGCCAGAGAAAATAGAAGAAATTCTGAAAGCAAAATTAGCTTCTGAAACTAAATCTACCGACGCAACACCCGAGGAACAAGCAGCT
>JAYUTU010000243.1:0-11454 GCA_043754975.1 Bdellovibrionales bacterium
CCGCCGCCGCGGTGCTCTTCGGCCACATCAATAGTCAGCGGCTGAGTTTTATAGGTTTTATTACCAATAGCGACATCCATCACAGGAATAACTAATTTACCTTCTTTGTTTGGTGACAACATGAAATTAAAAACTTGGCTTACTTTCTTTTCATAAAAGACTTTTCCATTTACAGATCCCATACTTGAGGCCTGTGATTTTCCATCAGCCCAAGAATTAATAATTTCAAGCCCGATCAGCGTGGGTAATTTGGGAGCTGCATCGAAATCTTCGTTTGATGTTACAGCGACTGACAGCGTGAATGCGTCTCCTAGCGCCATTTGGTCGCGATCTACTGAAGCATTCACTTGAGTTTGAACCTCAGCAGCAGCAGCCACTGGCAATTGAGCACCAATAAATAACAAGCTTGCAGCAAAAATAAAATTACCAATCTTTTTCATTATTTTTATCTTTTCTTTCTTTCTTTTCGAAATTAGCACGGATTTTTTGTTCTTGATTTTTTAATTCGCCTAAAATCTTTTTAACATCGCTTTCAGAAAGCTCGTCTCCATTGAAGGGGCGGGGCTTGTACTTTGCATTTTCTTTATATTCTGGCTTCTTGCCTTTTTCTTTCTCACTTTTGCCATTATCTTGGTCTTTATCTTGGTCTTTATCTTGGTCTTTTTGTTGGTCTTTTTCAGCATCGGCTTTCTGCTCTTGATCTTCATTGCCATCTTTGCCAGATTCATTTTTTTCCTTTTGATCTTTACTATCACCCGATTCGCCGCCCGAATTTTTCTGCAGAAGCAGCTCTATATTGTGTTTTGTTTCTTTTGAATCTGGTTTTAATTCCAGGGCCGCTTGATAATTTTCTAAAGCCTCAGCAATTTTTTTTTGTGAACCATAGAAGGTCCCCAAGTTATACAGAATTGCAAACTGAGTTTCCAGTTGACCTTGTTCCGTGGCTAAGCGAAGGGCTAGCTGCAAAGACTTTAGTGACTCGTCATTTTTTTTCTCAAGACCAAAGAGAACTCCTAAATTTGCATGCACCGAGGGCACTCCAGTATCTGTTTCAAGAATTTTGTAATACAATGTCTGCGCAAACTCGTTTTGTTTTTTTTCAATTTGGCTACTGGCTTTGTAATCATTAACTAATGCTTTCACCGAAGGGTCCTGCTGGGCACAAGCTTGGAGCAAGAAAGCACCACCAACAAGTAAAGTTTTGGGAAGCAGACGTTTAATTTGAAACTTCATAACGCCCCCGCCAATCAGCAGCTAACTTACCACTGATTTTTTTTCGGTCGTTGATAAATAAACTTAACACTAAAAACACTAACCCTAGCGCCAGCGGATAGGTAAATTTCTCGTCGTACTGGGTTGTTAAGCTGGTTTGAAATTCTGATTTTTCCAACACTGCCAATTGATCAACGAATTGTCGCAAGTGTTCGCCACCGGATGTAGCAAAATAAAACTGTCCTTTTCCGATTTCAGCTAACTGCTTTAGAAATTCTCCACGAACCTGGGTAACTACTGTTTGGCCTGCCGAATCTTTTTTAAAACCGATTTGATTTCCTTGCTGATCTCGCAGGGGAATCGCAGCACCCTTGGCTGTTCCGTAGGCCATGCTAAACAGTCGCACACCCTGTTCAGTTAATTTTTTTGCAATTTCGATCGCCCCTTTTTCCTGATCCTCACCATCAGAAACAATCAATATTGCCCGTGTTGTTTTTGTTGATTGATCTTGTGTGACCCCGCCTTTTTCAAACGCTTCTTTTGCGTAACTTAAAGCGGACTCAAAGTTTGTACCTTGGCGGCTGACCGAATTTGTATCTAACGAATCAATATACATTTTTAATGCATTCGGATCTGTTGTTAATGGGCTCAGGAGCGCACTGCTTCCCGCAAAACCAATAAGGCCAACTTTATTTCCGGGCATTAAATCTAACAATTTATTAAGCTCAATCCGCATCTGCGCTAACCGCGAGGGGCGCACATCCTCTGCTAGCATACTGTCGGAGACATCTGCTAATATCAGTAGCTCAATCCCTTCGCTGCGTATTTCTTGCTGACTAATTCCCAATTGTGGCCGGGCTAAAGCTAAAATTATAAAAAATAGTCCAACACATTGAACTAAAAGCCGAAAGCGTCGTTTTAATTGAGACACCGATTGGGTTAAGAATTTAACATTCTTGCCACCAAACTTAACGTCTAATTTTTTAGCAAATACTTTTTCATAAATAAAAAATACAGCGATCAATAGCGCTACACCAATCAGATAATTAAAAGCAAATACATTTCCCCATCGTAAAACTTGAATGTCTGCCATATTACGGCCCCACCCGCAGCCACGTCAGTGCCAAAATCTGACTCAAGATAAATAAAAATAAGCCAAAAGTTGCAAAAAGATAAAAATATTCTTGGTACTGCACGTATTTATTGTCATCAATTTTTGTAGTCTCTAGGGAATTTATTTCCTTAAAAACTCCAAGTAATGAGTCTTCTTTAGTGGCTCTAAAGTATTTACCTCCGGTTTCAGACGCCATACGCCCCAGAAGCTCATCATTCACTGTGCTTTCGAAGGGTTGGTAACGCTTCACTGGGTTTCCGAACATATCTTGGCTTGTGACAGGAATTGTTGTTTTTCCACTCTTACCAACACCAATCGAATAAATTTTTATGTCGTAACCCTTGGCTATTTCTAAACCGGTTTCAGGATCAATAGTTCCAGAATTATTTTCTCCGTCTGTCATAAAAATCATGACCCGAGATTTCGCTTGAGACTCTTTAAGTCGCGCAGCCCCGCTGGCAGTTCCAACTCCGATTGCAGTGCCATCTTTGATCCGGGCTTTTGCTGCCGTGGTAATTTTAGAAACGCGGTCAATGATCAGGTCATAATCTAAAGTGGGTGGCACCAACGTGAAGGCCTCACCCGCAAAAATAACAACACCGATGCGATCGGAGGATCTTAGTTTGACAAACTTGATTAAAGTTTCTTTTGCTGATTCCATCCGATTAAAAGGCTTCATATCCTCAATCAACATACTGTCAGAAATATCCAGAACGATAACAATATCAAGGCCCTCAACACTGCGTTTTACTTTTGAGTCTGATCGCTGCGGACGTGCCAAGGCTAAGATAAAAAGTAATATGGAAAATAACAGTACAGCTCGGTTTAATTTAACAAAAAAAATACGGCCTCTGCCCGCCCATGATTTAAAAGATACAAAAGAACTTATTTGCAGCGCTGCTTGTTGAGTTTTTGAATTTCGAAAGTGATAGTAAACCAGAAATAACCACGGCAGCACCAAGAGTAAAAATAATGGCTGTCCCCAGAGGAATGAATCTAGCTGTGACCACAAACCAGCACCGGATGCTGAATTCACTGTGCACCTCGGGACGGTTCATTGCTAGGCTGTCTACTTTGAGATTGATTGGCCTGCAACTTTAATGCTTCCGCTTTATCCACGAACTGATACATTTTTTGCGTGAGCAATTTTTTATCACTGTCTGTATTTTTTGCGAGCTTTAGATCTTCTAATATTTTTTTCACTTCGAGACGTTCTTTTTTTAACCACGGGTTATTTTTCTTAAAAAAACGCAGCAAGGAGGGGTCCTTTAAATCGAAGGCTGGAACTTGAAATTTGCGCGTTAAGTACAGGCGAAACGCTGTTTCTAAATCAGCTAGCGCATACCCCGACAGTTCCGCTTTACGCAAAGACCGATAAAACTGTGAATCCGGTGCCACCAAGGCATCATAATTTTTTAACTTAGCCATGAGCTTTCGGTAGCGATAACGCTTACGTACGGTCCAACCAATTGCGACTAAAACCACTACGATAAGGGCTGAAAAAATTAAAATATAACTTGCAGGAAAAGGGATTCGTAACGGCAGTACAGGACCGTAAGGCTCGGGTTTTTTATCTGCCTGAGTTTTTTCAATGACAGACTGTACTAAAAATTTATTTTCACCTAAAGAGATTTCTTGAGCGCCATCCGAAATTCTGAGATCTGGAAAATCAATTTCTCCCGCCGAGTAGATAACCAAATCCATGTCAAATTGGTTTCCAGAACGCGCTTCCGCTTTAAAAATTTTTGCTAGGAATTTACTTTTTTCATCCAAGACCAATTGGGCTTTTTGGAACTGAAATGATTTATCCCAATCACCAGTGCACTGTAAAAAAATGTGGCGACCAACAGTGATTTCTTGATCTTTTAGACCAGTGACATTCGGAATTTGGCGTTCGCAAGTGACGGACATTAGCGAGATCGCTTTCGTTTAAAAAATGCCAAAAGGGCTCTGTGGTAATTTTCGTCCGCTTCAAAGCGAAAGGAATCAATTCCTGATTTTTTTAAATTTTTTTGAAAGGCATCGAAATCTTTATTAAACTGGGTTTTCATTTGTTCACGAAAAACAGGGTTTGATGAGTCGAGCATCAGCGTTTCACCGGATTCAGAATCTTGCAGCTCTATGAGACCCACGTCGGGAAAACTGAATTCGGCTTCATCTTGAACCAAGCCCGCGATAACTTCGTGCTTACGCTCTAAAAGTTTGAGCGCTCCGTCATAGCCACTGTCTTGAAAATCACTTAATAAAAAAATAGTTGCTCGTTTTTTTAAAACGCCGCGCAAAAAATCTAATGCCACAGCAATGCGTGTTCCATTTTTTTTTGGTTTAAAATATAAAAGCTCACGTAAAATACGAAACACTTGGGCGCGTCCTTTTTTTGCAGGGATGTACAGCTCAACTTCGTCCGAAAATAGCACCAAGCCCACTTGGTCATTATTTTTTATAGCACTAAATGCCAAAGTAGCAGCGACATACGTTAGCGTTTCACCCTTGAGCTGATCTTTTGAACCAAAATCTTGGGACCCACTAATATCAACACATAACATGATTGTTAATTCGCGTTCTTCCTCAAACGTTTTGATGTAAGGCTTCCCGGCCCTAGCTGTTAAAGCCCACGAAATCGCGCGCACGTCATCGCCAGCAACGTACTCACGAAAATCAGAAAAGGTCATCCCTTGACCCTTGAACGCCGTATGGTATTCACCAGAGAAAATAGTGTTCACCAACTTGCGGGTGTCTATTTCAACCCGTTTAACTTTTTTTAGAATTTCCGCAGGTACTGTCATGCGAACTTCTTTTCTGCTTAAGCTGTAACTTCGATAGCGGAAACAATTTCTTTGATAATATCATCTTGCTTCAGGCCTTCAGCTTCAGCTTCGTAGGTTAATATCAACCGATGACGTAGGACTTTAAAAATGATGGCTTTAATATCTTCGACAGTAACAAAACCTCGTCCGCGAATAAACGCATGAGCTTTGGCAGCCCGAATAAGACTCAGACTTGCACGTGGCGAGCCACCAACAGCAATTAATTTTTCAATGCGGCCTAAACCATAAATTTTAGGTTCGCGACTGGCCATAATCAAATCAACGATATAATTTTTAACTTTTTGATCCACGTAAATCTGATCGACCACCAAAATAGTTTTTAACAATTGTTCCTTAGAAACAACAGTTTGAATTTGTGGCTTATCTAAAGAACCCATTCGCGAAATAATTTCTAGTTCTTCGGCCTTAGATGGATACGTCACATTTATTTTAAACATAAAGCGGTCCATTTGGGCTTCTGGCAGAGGGTACGTGCCCTCTTGCTCTAAGGGGTTCTGTGTTGCTAAAACCAAGAATGGATTATCTAAGCGGTAGGACTGATCGCCGATTGTCACTTGTTTTTCAGCCATGGCCTCGAGCAATGCAGATTGAACTTTAGCCGGAGCACGATTAATTTCGTCAGCTAAAACAATATTAGAAAATACGGGGCCTTTTTTAGCAGTAAATTCGCCGGACTTGGGATTAAAAATCATTGTACCAATTAAATCTGTTGGTAATAAATCCGGAGTGAACTGAATGCGCTGAAATTGTAAAGAAATCGTTTGCGCTAATGTCGAAATCGTTAAAGTTTTAGCAAGGCCCGGAACGCCTTCGAGTAAAATGTGACCGCCAGTCAGAAGACCCATGGTCATGCCTTCGATCATTTCCCGTTGGCCAACAATAATCTTGTTCATCTCATTCATCATCTGCGTTACGAAAAGGCTTTGGTCTTTGACAGCTTGATTCAAAGCCAGAAAGTCATTTTCTGCCATCTATTTCTCCATGTTTTGTTCGGTGAGTTCGTTCCCTAAGTGTGTCACAACCTGTCTTGATTTCAACCAAATCTGCATGCACCATACGATACATGCGGACCTTGACTCAAGTCTGGGTATTTTTTGTTTCCCTGACTTTAACATTATTAATCGTTGGATTTCAGTTGAACGGCCGTCTGGGGCTGTTCCTGAGTTTTATACTCAGCCTGTTTTTAATTTATATTATCCTGCACCGTGGTGTTTTATTGTTTCAAAAACAATTATCCTACAAGGAGCTAGTAGGCTCAGACACAACAGGCTTTTTAAAACTTCTCAATTCATTCAAAGACCACTACAAATTAGGCCCACTGCATTTGTTCTTTTCCAGTGATGCAACTGCGCCGCTTGTTTGGCGTGATTACCCCGACCAAGGATTTATTGTTCTGCATGAGTCCACTCTGCAGCACCTGACAACCAGCGAAAAAAATATTTTAGCACATTTTTTATTAGCTCATTTAAAACTGCGCCCGACATTCAGAGCGCGGCTTCTTTCGGTTTTTGAGATGGGCTTTTTACATATGCAGTTTTTATTTGCGCCGCTGATGAGCTTTTTTGCAACCTTGTTTCGTTACCCGAAATTTTATTTGCAAGCTGATTTATTGAGTCTGCAAAATAGCCGGGCCTCTAATTATGAATTTGGTTATTTTTTAAAAAAACTGCATGACCTAGATTTTCACCGTTCTAAAAAATTGCGCGGCGCTGAATATTTTTCGGTGCTGACAGCTGCGAATCATTCATGGTTAAAAAACTTTGGCCAACCTAGTCTTAATAAGCGTTACCTGACTGTAATGGGCTTCACCCCTTAAGGAAAAGAATATGAGTACACTGACTGAAAATGAAACACCTAAATTAGAAGCTTCTTTTTCCATGCTGGTTATGTCCATCGCATCAAGCGCATTGATGTCACTGGGCCTTTCGCCAGACCCAACAACCGGAAAATCAGAACCTGATAAGCAAGTCGCTAGGTTTAATATCGATTTATTAGTTATTCTAAAAGAAAAAACAAAAAATAATTTAAATGCAGAGGATCAAGAGTTGCTCACGCATATTTTACAAGATCTGCAACTTAAATTCTTGCAAATGAAATAAGTGATCCCTATTTAGTGGTATCAGTTAGAAAAGAATTTTTCGCGAAAGGTCCGTTTATGAAAAGCTTGAGTCTTCAATTAATTCTTATGTTCGCTCTTTTCCTGCCAACAGCATTTGCACAGACGCAAAATCAGACACAAAACCAAACACAAAATCAGCCGCTTAATTCAGCCCAGAATCTGACAAAGACTTTACCGACGTTAAAGTTATCAGATCCACTGCCAGCCAATCTTTTCGTGGAATTAGCTAAAGCAATTAATCCCGCAGTCGTTAATATTTCAACTTCGGTAATTTCTCGCGGACGCAGAGGTCAGCAGGACCCCATGCTAGAGATGCTCGAGCAGTTCTACGGGCGACCGTTTCCAAATCAAACCGAACCGGGCAAGCCCCAGCGCATGGGTTTGGGAACTGGATTTATCATCCGCGACGATGGCCTCATAGTTACAAATAATCACGTGATACAAAATGCAGATATCGTTGAGGTTCAATTATCAGAAGGCTCTGATATACGTTATAAAGCGACTGTGATTGGTAGTGATGAGCGCACTGATTTAGCACTAATAAAAATTGAACCTAAAGAAAAACTGACCGTTGCAAGTCTAGGCACCAGTAAAGATGTTGAAGTTGGCGAGTGGGTTGCAGCGTTTGGAAATCCTTACGGTCATGGGCATTCAATGTCCAAAGGAATTATTTCTAGCAAAGGGCGCGCGATCGAGGAGATAAATAAAATTCCGTTACTGCAAACCGACGCTTCGATAAACCCAGGAAATTCTGGCGGTCCGCTGGTGAATTCCAAAGGCCAAGTTATTGGAGTTAATTCTGCTATTGATGCCAGAGCCCAAGGAATTGGTTTTGCCATTCCAATCGATGAAGTCAAAGCCATCATTCCCCAACTGGAACAACGCGGTGGAATTCGTAAAGGATTTTTGGGAATTAATCCCGGAGATATCGACGAAGCAGCAGCTAACTATTTAAATCTGCCAGAAACCCGCGGCAGTGTTATTTTAGGAATTAGTGAAGGGCCTGCTAAAAAAAGTGGTTTGAAAATTTATGATATCATCACGGACATTGACGCTAAGAAAATTAAAAACTCAAGAGATCTTGTCGACACAGTCGCTGATTTAGAGCCCGGAAAAAAAGTTAAATTAAAAATTATTCGTAATGAAAAACCAAGAACCGTCGAAGTCGTTATCGGCGAACGTCCTAGCGAGCGCCTTCAGCGTGGCCAAGTGGCGCAGGTTCCAAAATCCTACAACGGTCAAAAAGCTCCACTTAATCTTGGATTTAGCGTTGCTGATTTGACACCTGAAATTCGTGATGAATGGAAACTGGAGCCCGAGGTTCAAAAGCCCATCGTCCTGGAAACAGATCGCGGTGGAGTGGCCTCTAGACAGGGATTACGCGTGGGTGATTTAATTGTAGAAATTAATAAGACGGAAATGAAGACCGCAAAAGATGTTCTTAAATCGCTAAAAAAAGGAAAGAACATGATCAAAGTGGCCCGTCCGGGTGGAATGAGTATCATCGAAATTGAAGCGCGGTAAATTACTAGGGCTGCGGCGCGCCCGCTTCAGGATCGCGCTCAGGATTTCCACCAGGATTCATGCTGGGCACTTCAAATTCAGTTTCAGGCGCACCCGAGTCAATCCATGCTAGCAGCAGCTTGGTTTGCGCCTCGCTCAGGGCTGGCATCGGCGCCATGTGATTGGCTCTGGTCACAACAGTTTCACGAAGAGCATCAACTCGGTTGAACGTGTTGGTGTAACCCTCTAAATTAATTCCACCTTTATTGCCACCGGCTACTGAGTGACACTGACTGCAGTTGGTTGCAATCACTTGCTCGTTAACCATTTTAAAAGTTATTGGGGACACGCCGCTTGCCGCAGGTGGCGGCGGTAAAACAGGAGCAGTCGAATCCGCCGTGTTCTCAGTGTCACAAGATATAAAAAATAAAAAACTCAGTAATAAAATAAGGCGCACCACAAAACCCCTCCACGTAGCTACTAACTTTTTGCTGATTTCTACCCAGTAACTAATTAGCAACTGTTTGATACCTGTTTAGGAAAGCAAACGCGTGGCCACAAAAAAGAAGGACCACAAAAGCAGAATTTTAAAAATTGGGGATTTATGCACTCTATCAAGGGCTTTGGCTGGTCTGACCCTGTGGCAAAATTGTTTTATATTGAAACAAAAAAAATGAAACGCATAGAAGTGTTAAGAAATCCTGACACTTAACCGAAACAATACTAGTGACCCCAAGAACAAAGACCACACTTTCAAGTATTCAACGAGTAGCAATTGCGATTTCGGTGATGCTGTTGATCGCGCTGCTGATCTTAAGCGATGGCATGACTAATTCCAAGTTACTGGATACGCGCCTGTATTATTCTGGAGCCGAAGCACGTGAGTTTTTAAACCAACTTAATTCCAGTGATTATCTCACCTATCAAATGATTTCTGCACTGGATCTTATTTTTCTTGGAGCTTACACACTTATTATTTGCCTATTCCTAAGAATTTGGTTTTCTGAAAAAGCCATGCTGTTTGGACTGATACCCGGAGTTTTTGATTTTTTAGAAACGTCGGGAATTTTATATGCATTAACGACTACCCCGCAGCAGCAGTATTTTGATTATCTAGGTGCAGTCACTTTTTTAAAATGGTCTGCACTGCTGATAGTACTGTTTACAGTGGCTCACATTTTTTTGCGTCAGTACCGCAAATCAGTTTAAGAAGTGGCTCTAATTGGTACATATCCTAAAAATAGAGCTTCAAAATATTGCCCCAAACTAAAGTCCAGTTACCTGCCTGTCGATAACATGATTAGCAACATTGAAACGCATTGCGCTACGACAGCATGAATTACTTTGAAATGAGGCTTATGAAAATTACTGAAGTAAAGATCTTCCCCGTCAATGAGGAGCGCCTAAAGGCCTACGTCACAATCACAATCGAGGCTAGCTTCGTGGTCAGAGATCTGAAGGTGATTCAAGGTCCGCAGGGTCTTTTTATCGCCATGCCGAGTAAAAAGCGCAAAGACGGCCAATTTCGTGATATTGCTCATCCACTGAATCAGGAGACCCGGCAGCTGATCGAAGATTTGGTTTTCGCTGCCTATGAAGAACAGCTTAAATCCATGGGTGAAACCTTGGTTAGCTTGAAGCGACAGAAGGCTCCGGTAACTTCGGGAACAGACGATTACTAAAATAGATTTCTAGTTTTCGACTTTTATTTTTGTTTAGATTATTAGCACCACGTACGACAGAAACGACACGAATTTGATGAATGAAATGCTTCCGATCATGGAAAGACCCTGCGAAAAAATTCTTTCCTAAAATCAGAAGCGCACATTTTGGGGCCCAGATTGTTAGCTGTTTTCGAGCGGTTACGATTCTGGGCTTTTTTTTAACTTTATTTTCGTTGCCTTGTACCACAAAATTCATTAATTTTTCTATTCGTAAGTTTTCCGTTGGGGTATCGCCAAGTTGGTAAGGCAATAGATTTTGATTCTATCATTCGAAGGTTCGAGTCCTTCTACCCCATCCAAATTCTTTTCTAAGAAATTGGATTTCAAAAAAGCTCAAGTCAAATTAATCAGATACAGAGTGGGAACCACTCACAACAAACACACAGGTATTTCAAGATATTTCAGCATATTTCAAATTATGGTAGGACTTGGTAGGATTTTGGTAGGACGTGAAAACTGTCTGAACCCAATGACCAATGCCTTATAGAAATTGAAATTTAAAACGATCAAATCGAAAAGTTAAAAAAATCTGCATCCGCTACCTCGGTTTTAAATAACCGGAAAGGATGTTCTATGGAAATCGTAAGATTTGTATCATTCGTTGTTAGACTTGGAATTTTGCTCGCGCTCATAGGCCAGCTTAAATTCTGCACATTGATGATGATGGGGCTTGCTAGTGAAAAATCACAAAAAGGCATTATGTCGTATTCAAAATATACGAAGCAGTTAACGGGCCGATAAGTTTCTAATCCCCTAATCCCCGTCTGGTAGAAAACCGTAAGCCCGAAGCTAAACCCTTCGGGCTTTTTTACATTCAAAAACTCTCACATAAGGACGTAAAATATGTCGAAAAAAACTTTTTTATACATCAGGGTATCAACATTAGATCAGGTCAACGGTGCTGAATCCCAGGCACGAGCACTTTTAGAATGGTGTACTCGAAACAACATCACA
>JAYUTU010000244.1:0-2299 GCA_043754975.1 Bdellovibrionales bacterium
CCCAGTGTCAACATCGCGGCCATCGTGGCACCATCCGCGATGCCTCCAGCAGCAACCACCGGAATTGATAATTTTTTTTGTAACCAGCTGACCAGAACCAGCGGTGAAATGGGTCCCGCATGCCCGCCAGCACCAGTGCCAACGGCGATGACTCCATCGGCCCCAAGATCTTGAACTTTTTTTGCATGCTCAAGGTTAATCACGTCACAGATAACTTTAGCCCCATTTTTTTTGGCATCAGCAATCACATCTTTTGGAGAACCTAGAGAGGTTATAAATAAATCCACTCCGTGATCTAAGGCAATTTTTAGATCTCCAGCGGCGCGCGCATTACTTTTGTTAACTATAATATTCACACCGATGGGGTTCTTTGTTTTTGCTTTCATTTCTGCTAGTGCCGCCTGGTACTTTGCGGCGGTCCGGTAATTTAGGCTTGGAAACGTGCCAATGCCGCCAGCTTCGCTGATGGCTACGACCATGTCGACATTTGACACCAGAAACATGGGTGCTCCGATAATGGGGTAGCGAAGGCCCAACATTTTAGTGAAAGCCGTTTCAATTTTTTTCATAGATTCAGTTTGCGCTTAAATTAAAGACTAGGCTAGAATTTTCCCATGAGCCGCTGGCAAATGTTTAAAGATAATTTATTTTTGTCAGTTTATGCATGGTCTAAAATCCCGCTGATAGGGTTTTGTGCACCACGTGTGCTCGAGGCCTCAGACCAGCGGACAGTTCTTAAAGTTAAATTGGGCTTTCGTACAAAAAATCATTTGGGTGCCATGTATTTTGGTGCACTGGCTATTGGTTCTGAACTTTGCATCGCGATGCTTGCAGTTAAAAAAATCAAAGAATCAGGCGAACGGATTGATTTCTTGTTTAAAGATTATAAAGCTGACTTTCTTAAACGGGCAGAGGGCGATGTACATTTTATTTGCGAAGAAGCCCATATTGTTGTTGAACAAATTAATGCGGCTAAAAATTCAACAGAGCGAATCAACAGAACCATGACAGCCTACGCCATAGTGCCCTCAGTCAGTGCAACCGAAAAAGTAGCTACTTTTGCCCTGACATTATCTGTAAAACGACGTAGCGTCAGAGTTTAAATTTCAAGTTTCAATTTCTAAGGGGTCCTCGATGTCTAAGCGTGATATTTTTGGTGATGAAGTCAATGTGAAAGCGGCAACTGATTTTGCATCTTTGTTTGAAACCTCTTCGAAAAATGTTGGTGGTAAAGTTAAAACCGGCGATGGTTTTGTAGCCGAAATTTTATCTATCGGCAAAGAGGAAGCGTTTGTGACAACTCCTGTATCCAGCGACGGAGTGATTTTAAAAACCGAATTATTAGATGAAAATAAAGAATTAAAATACAAGGTCGGAGATCGCATCGACGTGGTGGTTGTAAACACTAAAGGCGGCGAAATTCGCGTGGTGAAAAAAGGCTCGCGAAAAGCGGGTGCTGATATGGATTCTATCGAAGATGCATTTGATATGGAAATGCCGATCGAAGGCCGTGTTACTGAAGTTTGTAACGGAGGCTTTCGCGTGAATATCATGGGAAAAACAGCCTTCTGTCCCGTGAGCCAAATGGATTACAAAATTACAGATCACCAAAGTTATGTTGAGAAAAAATTTGATTTTATCATCACAAAGTATGAGCCCAAAGGAAGAAATATTGTTGTCTCTCGGCGCCAGCTTTTGGATCTGAACAAAGCTGAAAAAGAAGGTTCATTTTTAGAAAACACAAAGCCCGGGGACCTCCTGCCTGGCAAAGTGACGCGATTAGAAAAATTTGGAGCCTTTGTAGACATTGGTGATGGCGTCGAAGGCTTAGTGCATATTTCAGAAATTGGCTGGTCCCGATTAGCTGACCCAAGTGAAGTGGTTAGTGTCGGACAAACTGTATCTGTTATGGTCTTAAAAGTAGATGAGGTGGATGGACGACTAAAAATTTCGTTATCCATCAAGCAAGCCGGCGGTGACGGTGATCCCTGGATGAAAGTGCCTCAAGATTTTCCAGTGGGCTCTGTTCATCCAGGAACTATTGAGAAAAAAGAGCTATTTGGTTTTTTTGTCTCTATTGCTCCCGGCGTAACGGGTCTATTGCCAAAATCTAAGTACCGCGATTCCGTCGATTTTCAAACTTTGGAGATGAAGAAAAAAGGGGATAAAATTTCTGTGCAGATTGATGAAATTTTATTTGAACAAAAGCGAATTTCTTTAGGCCTTCCGACCGAAGCGGAAGACCTATCCTGGCAAGCTCACAGCGGTAAAGGCAGTCATGCAAAAACTGGATTTACAA
>JAYUTU010000245.1:0-11433 GCA_043754975.1 Bdellovibrionales bacterium
TTTGGTGTGTTTACTTGATGTTTTTCTTAGTAAACTAACCTCAACAAACAAGACCTTAGCTGGGTAACTTTATCTTCATTTTACGCGACTTCGGGCCAGAGGCACCAACTAGACCCTTCTATAAAACTGTGAACCTTCTCGAATTGAAACAATTTTTGATCGCTGTTTAAAAGTTTTTCAGTCCTGATCACGCTGAGAATTAGCTTATGCGTGCTCAGCTATAAAAGCACTTGGCTTTGTTCCTGCTTTAGCTCTCTTTGGATAATTTTTATTTGCTACCCTGAAGGAGATTTGCGTGAAAACACGAACTACTAAATTATTACTAAGTATCGGTCTCAGCGTCGGCTTAATGACCTTAAGTGCTTGCGGCGGGGGCGGTAGTGATTCGAAAAAAGATGTTGTTGCAGCTCCAGTTGGAATGCCCCAGGGCCGCGTGACGGTTGCCGGTGACCCGAGCAGCTACTGCGAAGTTGGCTCAAACACACTGGTTTGCACAGAGCGCGGACAAATGTGTAACATTCAACAAATACAATTTTCTGATTTACCATCGCTCTGCAGAGGCGTTGAGCTTGCTAGAAACTCAGCGACATTCTGCGGGTACCAGAGCTTAACCGCTGTTTTGCAACAAAGCTGTTCTGGCGTGCTACTAAACTCTCCTGGTCAGACGGTAATACCCTCTGTTCCCGCGCAGCCGCAGTTTTCTGATATTAATTTCCGCGAAGTGCAGTGCGAATTTGAAGGGTTTCGAATTAAACAAGGTCGCTTTGGATACGTGCAGTTTGGCACAGGATTATTAAAGGGTCCGTTGGTGATCGATACGCGGTACAGCCAGGAAATAGATTTGCGGAATACCTTTTTAGGACTTGATATTGGCACATTTGGTAAAACCAAGCTCATTTTTACACAAGCAAAGCTGGCAGGTTCTGCTGACACAATTACAGTGTCTAATACCGGGCTGAATAAAGATATTCGAATTGAAAAAAGCGGTTTTGCAGGAGACGAAGTTCGCATTGATGCGCAAAGCGACGACGGATCAACTCGGCTAACGGTAGCGTGCCGTGGAAAAGGAAGCTTCGTACGAAAAGCCACGGCAAAGGCAGTTTCTCAATATGTGTGCACTGGCAAATCGAGGCTGGGTTCTGAATCTGAAACAATTAATTTATCACTTCCGTACAATTTAAATTTAAATGGATCAGAAACTGAATTAGCAGAAAATTTAACTATGACTATCCAAGATAACCGCGTGCAATTGACTGCAAAAGGCGTCGATGGCGATTTAACTGTGCAAACGTCTGCGTTTTTGAAAGAACAAGCGCGTTTAACCATCAATGATTTTAGTCGAAGTGTGAACGTGACGTGTTCTCCTAAATAATAACTTTATCAGCGCGACCTGTATTAGCAGCTCGCGTTAAATATCGGCATTGACTGTCTATTTCATAATTCTTTAAACTTTCGGTACATGAGCTTCCTCGACAAATTTGCCGACTACTTTTCGAATGATATTGCTATTGATCTTGGGACAGCCAACACGCTGGTTTACGTCAAAGGTCGAGGAATCATCTTGGATGAACCTTCTGTTGTTGCAGTTCAAAAGAACTACCGGGGAATGCAAAATCGCGTTTTAGCTGTAGGTAAAGAAGCCAAAGAAATGTTAGGCAGGACCCCAGGCAGTATCGTTGCCATTCGGCCTATCAAAGACGGTGTCATTGCAGATTTTGAAGTGACCTCATCAATGCTAAAATATTTTATCACCAAAGCTATGGGCGAAAAAAAAGCGCTTGTGCGTCCACGAATTATTATCTGCGTTCCATATGGAATTACCCAAGTTGAAAAAAGAGCTGTTAAAGAAGCCGCACAGTCTGCAGGTGCTCGTGAAGTTCATCTGATTGAAGAACCCATGGCAGCCGCTATTGGTGCGGGTTTGCCGATTACTGAACCATCCGGCAATATGGTTGTCGATATGGGTGGCGGTACAACTGGAGTTGCAGTGATCTCCCTAGGCGGAATTGTCTATTGTAAATCTATTAAGGTCGCTGGCGATAAATTTGATGAAGCCATCGTGAACTATGTTCGCCGTCAGTTTAATTTATTAATCGGAGAGCGAACTGCAGAATCTATTAAATTAAAAATTGGTAATGCCTATCCGTTTGATGTTGAGCGAACGATGGAAGTTAAAGGGCGCGACCTTGTAGCTGGTGCACCAAAAACTATTGAAATCACAAGCACCCAGATCAACGACGCATTAATGGACCCCCTATCTGAAGTTGTTGATGCAGTTCGCACGGCACTAGAAAAAACTCCACCAGAGCTAGCCTCTGATATTGTCGATAACGGAATCGTTTTAACTGGTGGCGGTGCCTTATTAGCAAATTTAGACGTCCTGTTGCGCGAACGTACTGGTCTTCCCGTATCGATTGCTGAGGATCCACTGACTTGTGTTGTTATGGGTTCGGGTAAAGTCTTGGACCAGCTGGATCTTCTCAGCCAGCTGACAATTGATTAGTATATAAAAATGGTAAATATAGCTGAGCAGCGCCTGTGGATAGCCGTCCATTTGCTGTATCCGAATTCATCTCAAGCGTCTGATGTGTATGAGGCTATTTTAGCCACATTACCCAAAAGAAATGCTGTAAATTATCAGAAAGAAATTTTTTTAAAGCTTGAAAATTTTTTTTTAAAAAATGCTGCGGTACGATCAGGAAGCCCGTTTAATACTTTTGAAAATTATGAGCTTACCAGTTGGAATATTCTGTATCAAAAATCCATGAAAAAGCATTTGTTAGTTATATTGGGCCTGATCATTTTTGATTTAAAGTTATCTGAGGTTGCAAGCCTGCTTAAAATTTCTGAACAAAAAGCCCGATTTCTTGTAAATCAAGCGTTTAAAAAATTAACCTTATCAGCTGAAAAAAATAATGTCACTGAGACCAAATTTAAATTTAAAAAAATCGAAGATAAAAAAGTTTCCTATTTTTATACGGCTGAAAACTTAGTTGAATACGCGCTCGAGCTGCTTTCTCCAAAAGACAAAAAAAGCGTAGACGAGGGTTTAGCAGAGTATCCTCAACTGCTGTCGATGCAAAATAAATACAGCGAAATTATTCAAGAACTTCGACAAATAGTCAGTGCTGAAGTGGGGCCAGTTCGACCTGATTTAAAAATTGAACCACTAAAAATAAAAAAACACAGTGCACCTTCAAAATTTAAATTTGGCAAAGGCAGTTTCATTGCCACAACATTAGCGGCATGTTTCTTTGGGTTCGTTTTGATCCGCCCAGTAACTTTTAAATTTTTTCCAGCAAAATTAGGCGGAGACTCTGTTAAAATGTTAGAGGTCAATAGCCAGCCCTATTTGACTGAAAATGATGTTGGTAATGAATCCGGGCCTGCAGTAAATTTAAACGAAATGCCAGTCAGTGAAACGAACAGACGAAGTGAAGAGGTTTCAAAAGTTGCTGCCAGCAACAAAGCTACTGGCACATTTGCAAAACAAATTGAGTTGCCAGTAGCCCCCGTTGAAAGCGCTCCCACAAAACAGGGGGGACTTTACAGGGCCAGTATTCAAGTTTCAGATGTCGATGCGTTGACTGCTCGAATTACAGATCGACTGGTTGCCCTCGGAGGACGAAAGGCCGGTGAAGTTGAGCTTGGCTGGAAAAAAACTGCAAAAGTTTCCTATTATCATCTCATTCTTCCAACTGAAAATGTTGAAGAGGCTAAAATGTTCTTGAGTAAGTTCGGCCAGTTAAACATTCAGTTCGAAAACCATCCGCGGCTTATGTCAAATGGCTCCAAACGTATGATTCTTGAGGTTAGAGAAAGTGAATGAGTTCAAAGGGAAAATTAAAAAATTTCGTTCTTTGCGCTCATTGCTAGTCATTTGGTTCTTTTTATTTTCAATCATTCCCTTAGCTTTTGTAGCATGGTACTCGTTACTTAAATTCGAAAAGGCAATTAATAATGAGTTCGCCCGAAGACTAAGCGGTAACGGTCGCGAAATCGAAGTTATGATTTCTGATTTCTATTCTCAATTTTTAAACAGCCGTGACATTTATATTAAAAATCCCCATCTTATATATAATCTTTCAGTAGCAGATAGCGCAGTCATAAAGGAAATGTCGTTGTCATGGATTGAAAGTGATATTGCAACGTCATTAACTTTTTATGATCGCGACGGTCGCCTTTTGTCCTCCGTATTTAAAGACGACAAAAACACAATTCGTTCCTTTTCCCAAGTTGGCAAGGTCTTGCTTAACGAAAAGTATTTAAATCATTTAAAAGAAAAACCAAACTTAGGCTTAGCAGATTATCCAAATGAAAATAAAGTTTCATTAATTCTTTTTTCAAAAGTTATTTCAAACTCTGGAAAAATTGTTGGTTACGTCGAACAAACCTTAGATCTTAAAGAGGCGTTTTTAACTAAAGTGAAAAACCGACTGAAGCTAGAGGCTTTCTTAGTGCGAGATTCCGGACAAGTAATTGCTGCAACTCAAAAAGAGTTCAAAACAATTTCGAAGAGCTATATAAATTCGGTTTTTAATGGTCCAGAGAGCGAACATTTTTTTGAAGTTTCAGCAGGCAGTCAGCCCTACGGTTTCATTCTGTACCCAATCCAATGGGATAAGTCACATTTCTACATCGCGCTAGGAGCTACGAAAAAAGAAGCTAAATCTGTTTTAAAAAATGTGAATATTGCATTTTTATCTGTGATCTCCGTGGTGATTCTTCTATTAATTGTAACAATTTTGGTAAGTGCTGATTGGTTTTTGAAACCAATCCACGAGCTCATCATTGGATTAAAATCGTTCGACAAAACCGAAAGCTTAGTTCAGCTGCCGCTAAAAAATAACACTGAAGTCGGACATTTAACTATAGCCTTTAACGAAATGAGCCATAAAATATATCAGGCCCGGAGTGATCTGAAAAAGAAATTAAAGGAGCTTGAGCTTTCAAATAGTGAACTCAAAGAAGCGCAAACAAAATTGGTTCACTCAGCTAAAATGACAAGCCTTGGACAGCTTGTGGCAGGAGTTGCTCATGAACTAAATAATCCGATAGGATTTATTTTTAGCAACACCACTTACCTTAGAGAATACACCGAAAAACTTTTCAATTTGATCGATCAAGCAGAAAAAAATCCTGAAAATTTTGCCGCATTAAAGCAAGAGGCAGATTATGAATTTATCAAAGGCGATCTGCCACGGCTTATTAAATCCTGTCAAGAAGGTGCTCAAAGAACAAAAGATATTGTCTTGGGTCTCAGAAACTTTTCACGTCTTGAAGAGGCTCAACTGAAGGAAATTGATCTTCGGGATTCCTTAGACACAACGTTGGATTTGCTACAAGGCGAAATTAAAAATCGAATTCAAATCAATAAACAGTATGAATCTATTCCCAAAGTACTTTGTTATGCATCCCAAATAAATCAAGTGTTAATGAATATTATATCAAACGCTGTGCAAGCGATTAGTGGTAGTGGACAGATATGGATATCTACATTTCCGATTAGGGCTTCGAACGACAAAGCCGGACGCGTGCAAATTTCTATTCAAGACAGTGGCGCTGGAATGGATGCGGCTATGTTAGAAAAGATTTTTGAACCCTTTTTTACCACCAAGGGAGTCGGCCAAGGAACTGGGCTGGGATTAAGCATTTCATACGGCATCATTCAAAATCACGGGGGAGAAATTCAGGTCCGGTCACAAAAAGGCATCGGGACAGAATTCACGCTTATTATTCCAGTGCAGCCTTCAAATAAAACCTAGAGTTCTCTAAAAATTCTCAATTTGAGACAAAAACCAATCTAATTTAGCCAAAGATCATCACAAAAGTAACCGATAAAGAACAAGAATGAAAACGCTCAGTTCTTATTTAAATTACTTAATTTTGCTTGTAGCAGCCATCTATGGAGCCGTTTACTTTTTGGATTTTAAACCAACCCCAGCAACTAAATTGGAGTCTAAAGCAAAAGTGGATATCGACCAAGTCGTCAATAAATTCTTAAAGCAGACGTCTGAACAAACTATCAAAGATCAGATGGCTTTTAAATCTGCGCTTCAAAAACAACTGGATAAGCCTATCGAACCGAAACGTCCAAAATTAAATGCGAAACCCGAAGACATTCCCGCTAACCAACAAATTTGGAAAGCCGACAGCCTCACTCCGGCAGAAATTATTCAGGCGGAATCTCAACGCAAGGAACAGTTAGAGCTGCAGGTGGAGCTTGATAAGCAAGAGTATGCACGACAGTTTGTCGAAAACGCCCGCAAAAGCGGTTATCACGTTGTATTATCCTCAGACTACAAAGTTTTAAGCGTTACCCCAATACGCAAACCAAGCCAGTTTGATCAGGCGCCCGAGTTATTTCCAACAGATTGAATTATTTTCGCGAAGACTAAAGTAATTTCGATCACTAAAAATGATGTGATCTGCCATAGGAATTTCCACCAACTGCGAAAGCTTAAAAAGTTTACGTGTTAATTTTAGGTCAGCATCTGAGGGAGTAACATCTAAACTAGGGTGATTGTGCGCAATCAAAAATGTAAAGGCATTGGCACTTAGGCATTCACGGAAAAGATCCCGTGGATGAACTGGACAATAGTTTAATGTGCCCTTAGCCAGCAGGATGGTATTTGTCAGAGCTAGAGTTGAATTTAAGGTAAGCAGCCAGAACTCTTCGCAGGTGGGATTAAACTTAGACTTCAGTATTTGAAAAGCGGCATGACTGTTGTGAATTTGAGACATGCCATGCACCTCAGCAAATATTAAATACCACTTAGCACGACTAGGATTGGCCTAAGACTCAGATTTCGGTCCGGTATTCGGCAGTCGATCTAAGCTTGAAACCAAAAATTTAAATGTTAAGATGAGGCACAAACTTAGGAGAATTCATGAACACAACTATTTTATTTATGGCTGCGGCTTCACTTTTTTTAGTTTCAGCGTGTGGCCCCAAAGCTTTCGTAAAAGGTCAATATGACGACGTAAACAAAGAAAATTTATTGAATGACCAATGGTCAGAAACTGATATGCAAGTTAGCGTAAAAACTATGGTGGATTCACTGGTGCAGCACCCCACTATTTCCAATGCCAAAAGATTACCAATTGTTATCGTAACTAATTTGCAGAACAAAACCTCGGAGCACATTGATACGCAAAGTATTATGGATATGGTTCGCGTCGAATTAACTAATTCAGGAAAAGTAGCATTTATCGACAAAGAAGCTCGGGGGGATATTTCCGATGAATACGATTATCAAAATAGCGGTACAGTTTCAGCGGAAACTAAAAAAAGTCCCGGTGGACAAATCGGCGCAGATTTTATTATCAATGGCCGCTTAGATGCAATAGTGCAAGAAGTTGGCAAAGATAAATCAGTTTTCTACAAGCTGACTTTGAATTTAACAAATCTAAAAACCAGCATTATTTCATGGACTAATCACAAACAGATTCGAAAAACATTTAAGAAAAAATCGATCGGTTTTTAATCTTTTACTGTGAAAAATTTTTTACTTATATTTTCAGTTTTTTTAGCGGGCTGTGCGACTTATCAAAACAAAGTCGCTCCAGCGCGTGATTTGCTAGCAAATCGCCAGTGTGAACCTGCTTTAAAAACTTTAGAGGAACTGAGTCTAAAAGCGGACGGCGACCAGCTGATTCATTTATTAGATTATGCTGCTGCATTGCAAGTATGTGCCGACTACAAAAAAAGTAATCAAGTTTTCTTGAAGGCAGAAAAATTAGCTGATGATATTGATTATATTTCTGTTTCACGCGTGGCGGGATCGGCGCTACTCAGCGAAGAAATGTCACAGTATAAAGGGGATACATTCGAAAAGTTATTTTTGAACGTCTCTTTAGCGCTTAATTTTATTCAGCTTGGACAGCTAGATAGTGCTTTGGTAGAGGTCCGTAAGATCAATCAAAAATTTATTAAGTACAAAGCGGAAGACAAAAAAAACTTTGAGCTAAGCCCAATTTCAAAATATTTATCTGCATTAATTTGGGAAGCAGATCGTAAATACGATGATGCCTGCATTGATTATAAAGATGCATTTTTTCTCGATACAACCTACCGCCGCATTGGTATTGATATGTTGCGAAGCTGTCTGAAAGCCAATCGACAGCAAGAGTTTAAGATTCTTGCTGAAAAAATGAATGCAACAAAAGAGGAACTGGAAGCAGCTAAGGATTTTGAAAAGACAGAATTAATCATTGTTTTTATGCAGGGCTGGGGTCCTAGAAAGCAGCCTAGGCCTGATGCTCCAAGGTATCCGCAGTTAGTCAGCGTCAACAGCAATACCCATTTCTTAAAAGCTGACATTGTCGATAAGAATGAAAAAGTATTAGAAAGCTACCAAAGCGACCCTGTTTACAGCGTTGAGAAGGCAGCTATCGCTACATTAAATGCAGACTACAATTCGTTAGTAGCTCGCAGGGTTGGTGGTGCAGTGGCAAAGCATATCGTAGCAGATCAGATTCGGCAGAAAGATCAGGTTCTTGGTCAATTAGCATTGTTAGCAATGATGGTTGCAGATCGGGCAGACTTACGCCAGTGGTCTATCTATCCCAAAGGTGTTCACATCCTGCGTATTCCGATCAAGCCAGGTACACACACCTTAAGGCTTACCGGAATGAATATTTTCTTAAATGATTCAGAAAAATTACCGGATCTTACACTGAATATACGCAGTGGCGAAAAAAAGTTTGAGCTTATTAGAAGTTTAAAATAGCACCAGTTTTAAAAGAAAAAAGCCAACATTGCTGCTGGCTTTTTTCTACAAATATCTTTTGGGCTTAAAAATTACTGATTAAAGTTTTGATTGTTATTCGGTAATGGCAAATTAGGAGTTTCTTCCTCTTGATTCGCACCAGGTAAAACGGTTGCTTTATCAGCAACTGCCTTAGAGGTTGAATCCGTGTTCAAGCGAGCTGCTGATGCAACGCGATTTTCCAAATTTTGTTTCAAATCATCAGTAGAAACACGGTCGATGTTTACGTTCACTGCAGCTTGCTTCGTCATGTAATCAATTGGGAAAGCACCCAACTTCGCAAGGTAGCTAGAGATGCTACCGTTTGCGTTTTGAATGATTTCACGCAATGTGAATAGCGGAGCGTACTGGGAAGCTTTTTTCTCAGACTCAAAAATAATCTGAGTCAATGTCGCTGCCGTAATATCATTTTTTGACTTGTTATCGATAACCATGACTTCTTCGTTTGAACGGATCATTTTCGCAATGTCATCTAAAGTCACATAACAGCTTTGTTGGGTGTCATAGAGCTTACGGTTTTGGTATCGCTTGATAATTTTCACTTTAGCGCTCGGCTTGATGCTTAAACTATCCATTTGATTCATCACAATGGCCTCCGTGTGACTGGCTTTTAGACTTCAGATTTTCGCTTAAAACTGAAGCTTTTCGCCTGTTTATTCTTGCGCAAAGTAGCCCTGCCGCCACCCCTTGTCAAGTAAGTCGACACAGCTTACAGAAATACAGGTTAACTATAAATTCAAAAACTGCCTATAAAGTGAGTCACTATTAGCTGCGCGCTATTTGTTATAAGAAAGTCTAAATATGTCAATAGCTTATATCGATCATAATTTAAAGTAATCTCAGGCGAAAATTTTTAAAAAAGGACCAGATTTAGCGAATTTGTTCAATTATTGTTCAAAATAGACTCGAGGGAAATGCTTAAAACAGCCGATGAGAGCCTGTATGGGAGCTCAAATGATGATTCAAAATTTGCTGATCATAGCACTTACTCTTATCTACTTTTCGGGGTGTGCAACCGATGGTGACAGGTTCTTTGACTCGGCAATGAATGATCGAAATCGAGCCCCAGCATCGTTGCAGCTACCAGCTCAGTACGACGAATCGGTTCCAGTTGTGGATGCCGTAAATAATCAGGCCGAAGCAGATTACCTTTTTATCAAAGCAGACATGGAATCGTTGCAAGGTCACTCTGCTGATGCCATCGAGAATTTAAAATCGTCTTTGGTTTATGACCCCTCAGCAGCCACATTGATGCAAAGACTTTCGATCGAGTATTTTCGCCGTGGACAAATTCGAGATTCGCTTTATTGGGCTGAGCGCGCAAAAGCAGTTGCCGGCGAGCGCCGCGATTTAAATATGCTTCTTGGCGGACTCTATAGCTCGACGAAAAGTTATGAAAAAGCGATCGCAAGCTACGAAAGTATTTTGAAAAAAGATGCTGAGGACACAGAGGTCATGCTTTACCTGGGCGCAGTTTACTCAGAGCAAAAAAATTACAAAAAAGCTATAGAACAGTTTGGCAAAGTTGCGAACGAAAAACAGTCAAGTTCACGGCACTTAGCACGCTATTACATGGCGCGAATTTACCTTGAACAAGATGAAAAAAAGAACGCAAAACTTGCACAAATTGAATTGCGAAAGAGTATCGATAATCGACCTGATTTTTTCGAAGCCATTACTTTACTGGGACAACTGATTCAAAAAGAAAAAGGCGAAGAGGCTGAATATAATTTCTACGCTGCCCAACAAACTAAAAAAGGACCCCAGCCAAAACTAGCTGAAATACTCTCGCAATATTATATTGAAAAAGGTCAATACGACATGGCCTATGAACAACTCGAAATTCTGGATTCGCAATCAGAGGATCAAGTTCAAATTAAATTAAAAATGGCATTAATTCTTATTGATAAAAAAATGTACGATATTGCGATAGATAAATTAGACGAGATTTTGAAAATTGCGCCTGAATCTGATAAAGTGCGCTTCTACTTATCTGCTGTTTTTGAAGAAAAAAAGCAATATCAACAAGCGTACGACCAGTACATGCTGATCAGTAAAGGGAGCAGTTATTTTGAAGAGTCTCGGGTTCATGCTGCGTATCTGTCAAAAATTTTAGGGGACGCAGATAAAGGTCAAAAAGTTTTAGCAGAAGTCGAAAAAATCACCAATGTACAAACTTATTTTCTGATGGCTCAGTTTCACGAAGACAGAAAAGAAATAGACAAAGCTATTTCGGTTGCAAAAAAGGCTCAGGCGGCATTCCCAAAAAATGCTCAGGCCCATTTTTACGAGGGTACTTTATTAGATAAATTAAGCAAAAAGCGCGAAATGCTGGTCAGTATGGAAAGAGCATTAGTTCTTGATCCAGACAATGCGCAGACCATGAATTACATCGCGTTTTCTTTAGCTGAGCTCAATGAAGATTTAGAAAAGGCTGAGAAACTGGCCCGGGTTGCTGTGCAAAAAGAAAAAAACGATGGCTTTGTTCTTGATACCTTGGGGTGGATTCTTTTTAAGCGCGGTGACTACAAAGAAGCTATTTTTGTGCTGGAGAAAGCTCATGAACTGCAGCCCAGCGTAGGAATAATTGCAGAACATCTGGGTGATGCCTATATTAAGTTGAAAAAATTAGACAAGGCGCGAGTTTTATTGTTGAAAGCAA
>JAYUTU010000246.1:0-2293 GCA_043754975.1 Bdellovibrionales bacterium
CGTCCCGCTTGGGCTATCGAGCGACGAAAAGAATCCGCATTATACTTCAAAAGTATTTTCCTTGGTTACATTTTTTGGCTGGAAATTTATTGCGGCTCTGTTTGCAAATAGTACGCTTTTGTAAAGTTAATAATTATTTGAAGTTCATATCAAAACTGCAATTCAAACAAACCGTTGTAAATGAAGCTTGGCCTAGCGAACGCCCGCTTGTTTCCATTGTTATCCCTTGTTTTAACTATGGCAAATTCTTAGTTGAAGCTATCGATTCTGTGCTTGCGCAGACCTTTCAAGATTTTGAAATAATAGTAGTGGATGATGAATCCACTGATGCGCTTACGTTGGAAATTTTGGCTTCGCTGAACAAACCTAAAACACGAATAATTCGCCAAAAAAATCAACGAGTTTCGAGCGCAAGAAATAATGGAATTAATGAGGCAAAGGGTAAATATATTTGCTGTTTGGATGCTGACGATCTTATTGCTCCTACCTACTTAGAAAAGTGTGTCTTTTTTCTTGAAACGAAGCAGATAGATATTTGTTACAGCTGGGTGCAGGCGTTTGGTGTGGACTCAACGCTTTGGAAATGTGGTCCATTTTTAATTGATGATCTTCTCAAAGGTAATACGGTGTGCACGGCTGCTGTTTTTCGCAGATCCGTATGGCAAGAAGTAAATGGATTTAGCAGCGCGATGACTTATGGGTATGAAGATTGGGAATTTTGGATTCGAATTGCAAAGCTGGGGGCGCGCGGACATTTAATTCCTGAGCCCTTATTTTTGTATCGGAAACATGGCGTATCTTTGACTACGTCGACGAATTTAATTCATTCGAGGCTATGCGATCAGATAAAGGCATTTCATCTGGATGTTTACTCCGATAGAAAAAATTTGGCGAAAGTCCAATGGCAGCAATTTAAACCGGAATTTAGAGTTAGAAATGCCCTCTGCAATATTCAGCGGTCGAGTATCAGTGCATTAAAAGTTAGTTCGTATGATAAATCAAATTTCCAAATTGCAGCTGTTGGCAAAATCCCTAATCCGACGCTGATGATAGCAATGCCTTTTGTCATGATTGGTGGCGCTGAGCGCTTATTAAGCGAGTTAACAGGCTATTTAGTACGCCATGGGTGGCGTGTAATTATCGTCGCGACAAATCATCAGGACGATAGTCACGGCGATTCCCTTGATTGGTTTCAAAAACATACGTCTGAAGTCTTTGCTTTGCCACGTTTTCTTGATTCAAGTAAATCGCAAGACTTCGTTGAGTATCTAATCGCAGCTAAGCGGCCTGACTGTCTTTTGACGGTAGGTAGTCAGCTCATATACGACATGCTGCCGAAGCTACACGGGCAGAATTCAAACTTAGGTATCGTAGATTTACTCTTTAACACAAGCGGGCATGTCAAATCGCATCTGAAGAGGAAATCTTTTTATACCTTCGCTTTTGCAGAAAGCGATAAAGTCTTAGAGTGGTACAGAAGTATAGGCTGGGCGGAAAATAGAATTCGCAAACTAACAAGTGGAGTTGATTTAAAAACTTACCAACCTAAACTAAAACCAACAGATTTAAAAAATAAATATTCTATTGCATCTTACGACATTGTTGTGGGTTTTTCAGGTCGCCTTTCACCTGAAAAAGCACCTGAAGTATTTGTTGAAATTGCGCGACTATGTCAGGGAATTCCGAATCTGAGGTTCATGATGACTGGTGGCGGACCTATGAGCAATGAAATCAGGAAACTTGTATCCGGCCTACCATCAAATGTTCGATTTGATTTCGTTGGAATTGTTGATGATGTTAGGTCGTATCTTGCCCTGTATGACATGCTTATTCTGCCATCTCGGATTGACGGACGGCCGTTAGTCGTACTTGAGGGATTGGCTTGCGGCATACCAGTTATTGCTTCTCGAATCGGCGGGTTACCAGAAATGATTGCAGATGATTACAACGGCTATTTGTGCACCCCAGCAGTTGCCTCCGAGTTTGCCGCACATATAATTAATTTAACATCGGACATATCCCATCTTAGCAAACTTAAAATCGGTGCCCGTAAGTTTGCCGAGAGTAACCTAGACGCCGAGGTGAACTTCGCTAACTTCGAAACTGCTTTCCGTGATGCGATAAATTATCGACGACGGTCTTTTGGATCGAGTGAAAAAAACATATCTGGTATTGATATGAACTCTTCCTTTTAAAATTTCGAAAATAATTAATTGCAATTTTTTAAGAATATTTTTTTGTGCCACTCGTAGGTTGAATTGCATAGGAAATCTAGATTTATGTACATGGGTTT
>JAYUTU010000247.1:0-4938 GCA_043754975.1 Bdellovibrionales bacterium
CTTGGAGGAATTAAAGTCGACAGAAAAAGACCAGGTGCATAAGTTCCTTTTTGTGGGACGTACGTCATGAACCCTAAGGTTTTGGACTTATCTGAATTCTTAATAGGCAGCTGGAATCCAAGTGGTATTGCTAATTTTTCGGGCAGCGTCACAAACAGGCCGACGGCATTCACGCCGATATAAACCGTGATCTGCGTATTGCTATTTTGTGGAAACGACAAAGCTAGACTCGGAAGCTCCCCATAACCTGCAGGCATGGCCGGAAGTGCATCCCCATTGGGAAGCTTTGTCGCGGGTAAAAAAGCGGCTCCTTTTAAAATGTATTTCGCTGGAATGCGAACAGCAAATTTCATTCGACCGTTGGCGTCTACAATTGGAGAAAACGTAATATCCGGGCGGTTGTTGAACGATCCATAGGGTAAAAAGGGCATTGCTGACGGCATCGGAATCATAACAATAAATTCTGCGCGTGATTTATCAAAATCGAAAGTTAACGCATTATTATTTCCATCCGAGCTTTCGACGCGTCCCTTAAAATCTAATTGCGCGATAGGATCCAGCGGATTTGCTCCGGAACCTCCGCCAAAAGTTCCATCACTGCCGGAGGTGCCGCTGCCTAAAACCTTCTGTTGAAGCTGTGGCTTCGAGCAGTTGGGTAGCGTAAAAAGCGCCACGAGTAAAAATGCAAGCAGTGATACTTTATTCATAATTCCTTCTTTCGAAAAAAATCCTACAAATGTCTTCACTAAGTGTTTCGGCCTAAGGTCCAGATAACTAAATACAAAAAAATTAAACACTAAAAGCAAAACCCCAACTTTTCAGTCAGGGTTTTGCTTTTAGTGTTTAGAATTTTGACAGATTCTGAAACTCTTAGGAATTTATTATCCTAATAATTTCAAAGCCAACTGAGTTGTTTGATTGGCTTGTGCCAAAGTTGCTGTTCCTGCTTGTAACATGACGCTGTTCTTAGCCATATCAGACGATGCTAGCGCGACGTCAGTATCACGAATTCGTGAGTTTGCAGCAGCTAAGTTTTCTTCAGTAACCGCTAAGGTATCCACTGTCGATGTTAAACGATTTTGAAGAGCACCAATGTTTGAACGCATTCCATTAATTTGTGACTGACTATCATCTAATAGCTGCAAGGAAGCACGAGCGCCCGGTTTGCTTGTAAAATCAATGTCAGCAAGTCCCAAAGCTTCTAAAGTTGCAATATTTTGTGATGTATCGAAAGCGATGCGGTCATCCTCACTCGCGTACAGGCCAACTTGAAAATCAAATACCGGAGTCGATCCATCTAACAACTTTGTTGTATTCCAACTTGTTGTATTAGCAATACGTTCCATCTCTGATTTTAACTGCTGAACTTCTGTATCAATGAACCCGCGCTCTTTTTCTCCGATTGTATCTGAAGACGCTTGGATTCCTAATTCACGTAATCGTGTTACGATATTAGAAACTTCATTTAATCCGCCCTCAGCAACTTGCACCATCGAGATACCGTCGTTCGCATTTCTGCGTGCTTGTACAGAGGATCTGATTTGGGCTTTCATATTTTCTGAAATTGCTAATCCTGCAGCGTCGTCAGCTGAACGGTTGATGCGGCTTCCGCTAGATAATTGTGCGATTGAATTTTGTATGTTTCGTTGGCTGCCTGTTAAATTCCGTTGAGCATTGATTGCGGCCACGTTTGTTGTAATTCTCATTCCCATTTGTAAACTCCATTTTATATTAAGTTAAAAGTTTCATTAGTGTTTCCTCCGTGAGATTTGTTTTTTGTTCAGCATCCGAGCCAAACAGGCTTATTTGTTCTTCCTTAAAAATTTTAATCGTCCTTAAATTCGTCCTTGAAGCCTCCTTTTATGATGAATGAGAACACACGAATGTGTTCAAGAGACATCCTGCCTCTATGTATTTCTGTGATTAACTAATCGGGGTTTGGCGTGTCATCTTGACAGGATCTAAGAATAGAAAACGAATTGAATTTATATTTTCACTGCAATCTAGATGGGGCTTCAGGCTTGGTTTTCCAGACAGTAGTCACGTCCTAATTCGTCTGTCTAGTCACGTCCGAGTCAAAAACTAATCTATTTCTTGAAAGCGACAAAGAGCCATGTGGCCACTGATTTCGTAATTTTTCTTTTGGGTTTCTGCTAAATGTGGAGCGGGATTTAATCCCAAAGTGCAGGTTGTGGTTTTGCTAGCAAAATGAGAACAGTCTTCGCAGGCATAAGGTAATCTGTATCTCGCGTAATCCACTGGATGAATGGCTTCCCTGCGCATGCTAGGTCGCAGGCGCGGTGGGGATTTAGTTTTTAATTTATTTTGCGGTATAGTCATTGACAATAGATAGGCATAACTCATCTTTAGTAGAGAGGGAAGCACCATGAGCCAAGATGTTCAAAAAATGACTCGCAAAAGCCAGGAAGCCATGCAGGCAGCAGCGCAGTTTGCAGAGTCCTGCAAAAATTCAATGGTAGAGCCCGAGCATCTCTTGGTGCAGCTGATTGAACAGGATCACGGACTTGTGCCTCGTTTGTTGGAGGAGTGCCAAATTTTACCCAAAGAGCTAATTCGTAGTTTAAATCAAAACATTCAGCAACTGCCGAAGCTTGAAAAGCCATCTGAGCAAATATACGCCAGTAACCGCCTACAAAAAATTTTTAAAACAGCAGAGATTGAAGCCAAATCCATGTTGGATGAATTAGTTTCTACAGAGCATTTTTACTTAGCGATGCTAAAATCTGAGGACTCTGCTTTGCAGCGAATTTTCAAGCAGGCAAAAATCCAATTAAAATCTGCGCAAGAGGCGTTAAAAAAAATAAAAGGAAATAAAAAAGTGACCGATGAAAATCCTGAAAACCAGTACGAGGTCCTTAAAAAATATGCGCGTGATTTAACAGAATTAGCCCAGAATGGAAAATTGGATCCAGTCATTGGGCGCGACGAAGAAATACGCAGAGTTATCCAAGTCCTTTCCCGACGTACAAAAAACAATCCCGTTTTAATCGGTGAACCTGGTGTCGGTAAAACGGCAATCGCAGAAGGCTTAGCATTACGAATTATCAAAGAAGATATTCCCGAGAATTTAATTGGTAAAAAATTAATGTCCTTAGATATCGGAGCTCTTATAGCCGGCGCAAAATACCGCGGTGAATTCGAAGATCGATTAAAGGCAGTCATTAAAGAAGTAGCTACAAGTGACGGCGAAATTATTTTATTCATCGATGAAATGCACACGTTAGTAGGTGCTGGTAAAGGCGAAGGCGCCATGGATGCAGGACAGCTACTAAAGCCTGCGTTAGCCCGCGGCGAACTTCGCTGCATCGGCGCTACAACTTTGGATGAATACCGCCAGCACATCGAAAAAGATGCAGCCTTGGAGCGCCGCTTTCAAACCGTATTGGTTGACGAGCCCAGCGTGGAAGAAACTATAACAATTTTGCGTGGACTCAAAGACAAGTACGAAGTTCACCATGGTGTGCAAATCACAGATGCTGCCATCGTAGCTGCGGCAAAGCTTTCCCATCGCTACATCACCAATCGGTTCTTGCCAGATAAAGCTATTGATTTAATCGACGAGGCCGCCAGCAAGCTCAATATTGAAAACCGCAGTGTTCCTGAAGAAGTCGATGAAATCGACCGAAAAATTTTAAGTTTTAAAATTGAAATGGAAGCCCTTAAAAAAGAAACTGATCCCAATGCCAAAGAACGTCGTAAGAAAATTGAATCAGAGCTTTTCGAGCTAATAAAAATTTCCCAAGGCCAAAAAGAGAAGTGGAAAATTGAACGCAGCGTGATCGATGATCTAAAAAAAGTAAAAACAGATTTAGAAAATATTAAAAATGATATTTCAAAAGCTGAACGAGAAGCGCAGTATGAAAAAGCAGCGCAGTTAAAGTATGGAACTCAGCCGGAGCTTGAAAAAAGACTAAAGCAATTGGAAGAAAATATTCATAATAATAAGTCAGCGTTATTAAAAGAAAAAGTAGATGCTGAAGATATTGCTGAAGTCGTTGCTAAATGGACTAAAATTCCAATTTCAAAAATGTTGGAAAGTGAATCAAAAAAACTTCTGCGCATGGAACAGGAAATGCAAAAACGAGTTGTCGGTCAAGATCACGCCATGGTTGCCATTGCTGACGCCATTCGCCGTGCGCGGGCGGAAATCTCTGATCCGAACCGCCCGATTGGGACATTTATTTTTGTTGGGCCAACAGGTGTGGGTAAAACCGAAACTGTCAAAGCGTTAGCGCAATATCTATTTGATGACGAAGCTGCTATCGCCCGCATTGATATGAGCGAATACATGGAGAAACACTCGGTCTCACGATTGATTGGCGCGCCTCCGGGGTATGTCGGCTTCGAAGAGGGCGGGCAACTGACCGAAGCAATACGCCGAAAACCTTATTCTGTGGTGTTATTGGATGAAATCGAAAAAGCCCACAGCGACATATTTAATATTCTTTTGCAGGTACTAGATGACGGGCGATTAACAGATAGTCAGGGCCGCGTGGTTGATTTCAAAAACACGATCATCGTGATGACGTCAAATCTTGGCGCCGGTCAAGGGCACGAGGCCATGCAAAAAGCATTGCGTGCTTCATTTCGACCTGAATTTTTGAACCGCATTGATGAAATCGTTGAGTTTAATTCCTTAGACCAGAAGAACTTGAAAAGTATCGTTAAAATTCAGCTTGAAGACGTAGCTAAGCGGCTACAAGAAAAACAAATTGAACTAACCTTCACCGACTCCTTGTATACATACTTGGGCGAACGCGGTTTCGATCCGCAGTTTGGTGCACGGCCACTCAAGCGGTTAATTCAAACAGAAATACTTAATGGGCTTGCACGAAAAATTATTTCGCAAGAAATAGGTGCTGGCTCAAAGGTAAAAATCGAAGTTAAAGATCATAAAGTGATTTTTTGTTAGATTGT
>JAYUTU010000248.1:0-11340 GCA_043754975.1 Bdellovibrionales bacterium
GCAACTCAGCAATGCGGGCGCGGTGAATTAATGCAAATAAAAACACCTCTCAGTTGGGACTCGTTACTTGAGCAAATTAACCCATCAGATCAGAAATGGGGTCTATTTGCTTACGAGGGCCAAGGTTCGTCCGCAGTCAGGCCGTATTTACAAGCGAAGGTTGCGACCTTGAAGTCAAAGCCAGAGGATGTATGGCTTATAGTAGGCTCTGAGGGCGGGTTTTCGACGGCTGAAGTTGCAGCATTGAAAAAACTAGGCCTTGATCCAGTGACCTTAGGAGCGCAAATTTTGCGCGTCGAAACGGCTTGCCTGACTTTGGTCTCCGTCCTAAAGTATCAGTTCGGCCTGCTTGAGTGACGAAAGGAATGTCATGATTGGTACTAATAGCGATAAAAACGACCCGTTTGAGGAATTTGAATTTCGACCAATCAATGAAGGCCTTGGCTTCCACAATAAAACAAAAACTGCACCCCCAGCAGGCGCTTCCATCCAGTTTACAACACAAACTGCAACCCCTATTTCGCCAATAACTAAGTCGTCATCACCATTCCAGACGGCCCTACCCCGTAACGATATGCGCTCGGAAACCCGTTCTGAAATTAGAAGTCAGAAATCAAATTTTAATATACCGACAATCGAAGATGATTCGATCGCTAAAGCGCAATCCGCAGTAAATGATATTTTAAAAAATTTAAATCAGAAGCGTCAGTTAGACTTTGCACAGGACGCAGAAACTGAACGCCGTTCATTAAAAAAATCAAAGCCCCAGCTTTTTGCTTCCGTGCTGGATAGTATGTTGGTTATTGCTGCGTTTTTAATGACCCTGATTTTGATGCTGTCTATTACCAAAGTAGACATGATTTTAAATTTAACTCATGTTGAGACTTCTGGAATGGTGTACTTTTCAACACTGGCACTTTTGGCTGCAGTCGCATTTATTTACATGGTTGTGAATCGTGCTTTTCTTGGATACACACCCGGCGAATGGGCTTTTGATCAACAATGCGGAATCACTGCAGAACAAAGCACGTTGATGTACATTCCCAAAGTAGCACTGAGAACATTTTTAGTTATTGCTTCTGGTTTTGTTTTACTCCCGCTGCTTTCGTATCTTTTTAACAAAGATGTCGCTGGAAATTTGGCAGGAGTTCCGTTATTTAAAAAGCCTTACGGGTGATTTTATAATGGCTCATGGTGCGTTTCCTTCGGTACTTGATCCTGAAACCTTGCCTGCGGCTGTTGCCGCCCTAAAAGGCGGGGGCCAAAAAATTGTTTTTACTAATGGTTGTTTTGATCTTTTGCATGTAGGGCACATTCGCTACCTTCAGCAGGCAAAAGCCTTGGGTGACATTTTGATTGTTGGTATTAATACCGATAAATCAGTACAGAAACTTAAAGGACCTACCCGCCCCGTCCAGAACGAAAACGATCGTGCCGAAATCTTGGCCGCACTGAATGCTGTTGATCATACAATTTTATTTGCTGAAGAAACGCCGCTCGAGCTGATAAAAAAAATTAAGCCTGATTTTTTAGTCAAAGGGGGCGACTGGAAGATACCCCAAATCGTCGGAAGTGATTTTGTCTTAAGTTATGGAGGAGCTGTGCACTCGTTGCAATTCGTGAACGGCCAGTCGACTACGTCTCTGATCGAGAAATCGCAGAAATAATTAAAGCCCAGCAATACGTGACGAACTTTGAATAAGACTTGCGACCTGACTAGCCATCGGGGACACATCAGGCTCTTGCAACTGACTGATCGCAGTTAGTGATGGTAACAAGGGTCTAAATTGGTCAACGGATATTTGTGGAGCATCAGCATCGCGACGTTGGCGGGCATTTAAGAATGCAGATGTGTCTCCGTTTTTAATCTTTTGCATACTTGCTCCTAAGATCGATAAGGATTTTAAAACCAACTTCTTGTTCTTCGACTGGAAAACTTGGTTGAAAACTCCTAGATACTGCGGCTGCAAATAAGCTAAGTAAGCTTTCTCAACGTAGTCCTGCAATTCGGGTGAAAGTTGCGGTTGAATATGTGCCAGCTGCGACAGACTTGCCATCGAAGGCTGAGCCCGCAGTGCCATTAGGCCTAATCCTTTTAACTGCGCGTCTTCTTGCTCGATCAGATCCTGTGCCATTGCTTGAAACTCAGCAGCTGTTACAGTTCCAGCTCGGTGAGCAGTGATAAATGCAGTGATGATCTCTTTGCTTTTCTTCTCGTAGACCTCAGCTCGCCACTGGCTGAAAGATTTCTTGTTTTTTGCATCTGGGTTAACACTTGATTCAGGATGACCAGAGTTTGTGTCTTGGCTGTAATCATAACGCTGCGGAATTCGGTTGTTATCTGCGCTCTCAGGAGCTGATTCACTTTGAACTGATTCTGAACGCGCCAAAGCAGCTTTAGCATCTGCAGCTGCAGCTAAGATCACAAGATTCTTATTTTTGGTGCTAGCTGGTGCTGGTTTTTTTACTGCCGTCGACTTAGTCGTGGCTGATGCCTTTGCAGCTGCGCCCTTTGCAGGGAGAGTTTTGGTATTCAAAGTCTTAACGATAGCTTTTTTCAAACCTTCAAATTGGTCGTCGATCTCACGGCCCTCAGTGGAATATCCAGCAAAAGCTTCCTCGGGTCGCTCCATCTGATAATTAATGGCTTCATTTGTCTCGAATTGAGACACGACGTGGGGCTTGTTTGCAATCTTCGCAAACGTCACTAAGAAGACAATGATTGCTGCTAGGCCAAGCGTAGCAAAAATCTTTTCGTTTCGATTCAGTGATGTAAGTGATAATTCCATTTTGTACCTCTTGGAGATAGATACAGCATGGCTTAGACCAAGTTCTTCGAGTGGAAGCCACCCTAGTCGCTATAGACTGCTCAAAACGAAACAGATTTCGGCGCTACCATTTTTCGGCAACTGAGACGCAAAGCTTTTGTACAGTCGTATTAATTTGAAACTCACTCGGCCGGGCAATAGCCAACCCGAGTCCCTACCCGTGCCGGAAAATCACGGCAGGTGTTCGGTCGATTTTCATAAACTGTGCAGTAACGAGATTTTGTATCTAGAAAGTAGCAGTCTCCATTGGGCCGTTGAGTCAGCATAAATAAATCAGTACCGTCACGGTAGCTTGAAATAAGACCTGCTTTTTTTAATTTCTTCGCAACTTTTTTTACTGAATTAGTGAGCTCATCCTGAGTCACGATATTAAGACGTACTAAATCAGAACCATGAACTTCGACTGGCATGGTACAGCAATTGGCTTTGCACTTTTTGCAGAAATCACCATCGTAAGTTTTCCACGTTGAGGGGCGATCTTTATCAACTTTCAAAGTCTTCGCCACCAGAGCTTTTCTGATTCGACATTTTAAAACTTAGCTTTCTTGAGCTGCTATCGCCAGCGGTGCCATCTGAAAATTCTGCATCTTTCATGCGAAATTTGATCTTTGTGTTTTCGATAATAACCCGCGGATCCAAGCTGTGACTGTCTAAAATAACAATATCCCTAGAGGAGTGTGCAGTGACTGAATTGTGATCCCAAATGTACATAATATAAATAATTAAACTTCCGAGGATCTGTGAAATTAAAACGGCGAGCATCAATAAAATACTTAAACTAATTTGGGGAACTACTTTTTCAAATCTGCCTTTTTCTAAAATCTCAAATCGACTTTCAATAGACAACTTTTGGGCTTCAACTTTTGAGATCGCCGCAGTTAAATCTTTGAATTTATTAAATTCCATTTCTGATTTCTTTTTTAAATCATCGTATACTTGTGCCGCCACGGGAATGGATTTCGCCTGGTAAGCTACCTGGTCAATCGCGCGCTGGATATCAGAAATTTTTGAATTATACATTTCAATTTCTAAATTCAAGGCCTGCACACGACCTCCGTTTCCATAAAGCTGACTTTCGCGACGTTTTGATGTTCCAGGCGCCAAAAGCCGCACGGCCTTTTGATTTTCCGCGATTTTCATACGGATTTCATTTTTTCGCACAAGAAGCTCGGACAAATACTCGGATACTTTTTCTTTCGAACTTAGGGACATTAGATTCTCGGGCTTATTCTGAAATTCAGCCAACTGAGAATTTAGTGAATTCATGCTTTTTTGGGTTACATCCAGCTGGCTTTTTATAAATGAATCGACTTTAATAATCTCAAGCATTTCGCGTTCTTTTAGGGACTGAGTCACTGAAGCTAAAGCGACGTTTGTCAGAAATAAGGCCAACTCTTTTTCAGCAGTTAAAAAACTTACGGAAATTTCAAAATCAGATTGCAGCTTCAACTTTGACATTGCATCTAGCTTTTGAATGATCTCGCTTCGCAGTTCAGCAGTCATCGGCACTTGCGAAGATTTTAAATATTTATTCCTAAATATTTCGTAACCTTTCTTTTCAACTACCGTGAGCTCATCCGACTTACTCTTAGCTGTAATGTCATTTAAAAGTTGCGAGAAAAATTCTTCCGTTTTTAAAAACTCAAGATGCTTTTGTAGTGGTGAATTGCTTTTTTTACCGTCGGCTACGGACTTTGTAAGCCCAAAATACTGTGTGGCAAATGATTGCAGCGAACTGTTCTGAGAATCATTGACTACAATGGAACCGGTTGAAACAAAGGGAGTGCGAAAGATATAAATTCCTAGCGCCGACATCGATGTCGCCGTTAAGAGCATCAAAAATAGGAGCCAGTTTCCAGTAAATATTTTAGCAATTTCCTTCAAAGAAAGATCTTCGGCGACTGTCTTTCTTCTAGATTCATAGCGTGTTGAAATTTTCTCAGTCGAATCAGAAACTGCTAGCACTTTATTAGGCTCAGAGTGTGATTGTAACTGCGACTGTGAACTTGCCTGTGAATTTGAATTGATAATATCCATCTCGGCGTTTTACCTTAGTTCTACTCAGTTCGCCAGTTGCACACTCATTTGAGTCCACTGCGGTGAAGAATCTTCAGGCTGGGTGTCAAAAACTGTGACACTTTGAAACTCCTCCACACGAATGCACCTAAAACCCCAGTGAGCAGCCTGCCTGTTGTAGTGTCGCGGTCTTTTTCTGAAATTCTTCAATTTCCTTCCGAAGCTCTTCATTTTCTCGGGTTAGTTCGCCCAGTTGAAGTTGCAAACTGCGATAGGACCGAGCTGATAGGATGACTTCAGTGGGCTCTTCGACGACCTGACTTTTTTGACTGCCACCCTCAACTGGCGTGGTGCTTTGACTCTTTTGTGGCGGTGGAGCTGCAAAATTAAATTGTGAAAGCAAATCTACTAACTGTCGGCGATGCTCTAATAGCTTCGCTAAATCTTGATCCTCTTCATTAGCCGTGCGAGGCGTCGTCGCAGCAGCTTGTAATTTTTGGCTATCTTGAATTTCCTTCGTCAGGGAAGTCAATTTTTGGTAGCTGGCATAAATGTTCTTTAACCGATGGAAGTCTGGAGGAAATTTTTTCGTTAAAAAACAGTATCCAGCTAAGGATACAATCAGTGACAAAAAAAAGGATCTAATAACAAACTTAAAAAAATTTAGAATGGCAACTTTTACTTCCACGCTAGCTTATCGGTTTCGAATTTCATTCATAAAGCCAGAAGCTTGAATTAGAAGTCTCAGAATGAGCCGGTATTCGCCTTTTAATCGACTACAAAAAATTTATTCATGTTGGGTCTAGTCCAGTCCGAAAGGTTACTTAGGAGGATTCAACATGAATTCAAATTACGACGCCAACCTGGTTTATCAGTTTCTAATCAATACTCCAGAATCGGCCCTCAAAAAAATGCTAGTGGATAAAGCCTTCAGTGAAGTGCACTTTAACTTACTGATGAAGGTCGTCAGAAATTCGGACGAGCCAAAATTCTGCGATCATTTTTATAATTCCACGTATCCAAAAGCTAAGTACAACGCAAACGAAATTAATCTCAAAGAGAAATTCTGGGACAGCTGTGTGGCTGCGCTGAATATTCATGGCTTACTTTCACCTGCACAGAAATCTGCCCATAAAATTGCCGCCTAGTTTCGATGTTTTAATTCCGTTTCACCAGTTCGAGCACGAACTGGTGCGCGAGTTAGAACGTATCGGGCATAAGGTCCTTTTTAAAACTGAAAAAATTTTTTGTGTCGAAGCTCTCTCTGAGAAACCCGTCTGGGCACAAGACTGGTGGCCTGCCACTACGTCGCATGAGTTAGAAACCAAAAATCTAGCGGTTAAGATTTTAAAATCAAATAAAAACCTTGGACACTATTCTGCAGTCGAAGATTCTAAAATTGCGAAAAGCATCTTAAAAGAACTGAAAAATTTGGACAGAAAACGGATTGATGTGAATTCTCAGTTCAAATTTAATTATTTCGCGTGGACTGTTATTGGGGACCGTTTACTGATCTGTGACAAACCGCACAGTCGATTTCCTAGTGGCTGGCATGAATTCAATGAAGATAAATCATTCCCTCCCAACCGTGCCTATCTAAAACTTTGGGAGTTATTCACGTTGCAGCAACTAAGAACTAATAAATCCGAGTCCGTCATTGAGCTGGGTGCAAGTCCCGGCGGATGGAGCTGGGTTCTGAGTGATTATTTTAAAAAGGTATATACAGTTGACAGAGCAGACTTAGATAAAAAAATTCAAAAAATTTCTAACATTGAACATACAATTGGTGATGCCTTTCAGGTAAATTGCGATAACTACAAAGAGTGCACGTGGCTATTTTCAGATATAATTTGCACTCCGCAGAAAGCCTATGATCTAATTGAATACTGGATGAAAAACTCGAATATTAAAAATTACGTCTGTACCATTAAATTTAAAGGCGTATCAGAATTTGATATTATCAGTAAGCTTTTAAAAATTGAAAACTCCAAGATAGTTCATCTGTATCAAAACAAAAACGAAGTCACTTGGATCAAGTTAGCACCATGAGCGACGATATTGATTTCTATACTCTTTTGGATCAAATGAGTTTTAAAGAAGCTCTTGAATTTCTAGCGCATAATCTGAGCGAAGTTACTTTAAAAATCGGTTCACGCCACTTTAAATCAAAGATCCTAGCAAGAAAATCTACGAACCAATTTTTTATCTACAAATTTAATTTTGAACCCTATTTAGATCAAGACGTAACGTGCTCGTTTGAAATTAGTGCTGAAAAGTATTATTTCAAAACCTATTTAACTGCAGCGGCCGGCGAACTGATGCTGGCTGTTCCAGATGAAATATTTAAGCTACAGAGGCGGAATGACTTTCGAGTTTCAGTGCCTGCATCTATTTCATATACCTGTGAAATAATTGGTATTAATGGCTCGCCTGCAAAGCTGAAGGCTGACATCAGAGATTTAAGTCTTGGCGGATGCCAACTTGTGGTGAAGATCATAGGAACTGCATTTCATGATGGGGATGAATTATTCTTACGACTAAAAATAAATTCTTTCGATTGGGACAGAATTAGTTGCACCAGTCAGCGTGTTGTTAGTAAAAATGCGGATGCAAAATATAGCATTGGTGTCCGTTTCTTAGAAACCAGTGCAGCTTTTGCGACAGACATGCAAAGTCTTTTGGTTCAATTAGACCGTGTTCATCGTGGCAAAAGTTATGAGTAAATTTATCAAGCCCCCGAAGAGTATCACCCAATAAATTGGTATTTTCGGTTTTCTAACTAAGGTAATAGCTGCACTACAAAAAATTAGCCAAAACGGATACGAGTCAAGATTCGCTTCATTCATTTTATAAACAGTAATTAAAAGTACGCCAACAACAGCAGAGGTTGCACCCATAAGAAAATTTTGTATCCAGCGTTGCTGACTCAACCAATTCAAAACAAGAGGAAACCAAGTAACCATATGAAACAGCGGCAGTATAAAAATTCCAGCTGTTGCAGCTACAGCTCCTGCAATACCAGCTACTTTATATCCTAAAAACGTCGCAGTTATTGTCACTGGGCCAGGAGTCATTTGTCCGAAGGTCACTCCGTCATTAAAAACTTGTAAGCTTAACCAGTGATATTGCACAACGAACTGCTGTTGAAGAACTGGCAATAAAGCTAACCCGGTGCCAAAAACAAAAGCCCCCGCGTACGCACACACTTTAAATAGCTTCCAGATAATATCCCAATCTAACGCTAAAAAGCCGGCTGAAAACACGGAGATTGTCCCCGATTTTTTTAATGAAAAAACAACTGCGCAAACTACACCAAAGCCAATAATAATTGCGGGCTCTGGTACCAATTGGTGATAGTAAAGTAGAGCCGCTAGCAGCACGATCAGCCAAAATGTGCACGTTCGAAAGTACTGAATAAAAAAAGTTTTCAATCCAAAAAAAATGACAGCAGCAACTGCAAACTGAAACCCACTGAGCACCTTAGCCACATAAAAATTATTTGATAAAAATTTGTACCCTATTCCTGCAGCTAGCATAAGACAAAATGCCGGAAACAAAAGACAGATCCCAGCTAGAACTCCAGCCCAACGGCCAGCTAAATGCTGACTGCAGTAGACTGCCATTTGAAACGCAATCGGCCCGGGCATGGCTTTGATCAGAGCGAACGCCTGATCAAATTGAAAAGCTGATATTTGCTTTGTCTCAGTTACAAAGTGTGACCGCATCTGTTGAATCAGAGCTAATGGGCCACCAAATCCAGTGGTACCTAAGAAAAGAAAATATTTGCAAAGGTCTTTCACTGCTTTTTCACACTGGTAATACTTTACTTAACATTCTGATTTACGCTCAACTAACGTCTGGGGCTTGGTGTCGGTGGGGTGTGGTTCGGCTAAAGACCGGATTAAATATTCCATGGCCTCATGGTAACAAATTAGACTTGAATGACAAATAAATTATACCGAAATGAAACACATGAAGATAGGACATCATTTCGGCAAGCGAAAACCGCGTTGGAATTTTTTTACAGACCAGTACCAAACTATTGTCGATAGTTCTTTTGGACCTTTAGCAAAAGTTTTCGCGGCTTCAGTCGCTGCACAAATTATTTTTTTACTTCCGGTGCTTTACTGGATTTTTCAGAATTACAGTATTATTCAAACATTGATGCCAACTACGTTTAATATGAATGAAAACATCGAATTTGAAAAAAAATGGATTCTTTTTTTAGTGATATCTTCAGCAGTTGTCACGAGCTTGCTAAATGCCTTTTTGTGGTTGCATGTTTATAAAATAAATTCGGAAGTGCCCGTGACTATTCCCGAGTCCGTTGGGTTGCGCGACGAAGTTGCCGATCAGCATCTTGCTTCTTAATCGATTCTCGTTTGTCGTGGGTTTTCTTACCTTTAGCTAAACCAATTTCAACTTTAACTCGGCCATTTTTAAAATACATTTTTAGAGGTATGCAGGTTAAACCTTTTTCTCGAAGTGCCGCAAAAATTTCTTCTAGCTCATGGTGATGCAAAAGTAATTTTCTGAGACGCTCGGGTTGGTGGTTATTGTAACTGCTAGCTTTGTATTCGCTGATGTGAGCATTTTGCAAAAAAGCTTCGTGGCGCTGAAAAGAGATGTACGCATCTTTTAACTGAATATTTTTCGCACGGATAGATTTTACTTCGCTTCCGGTCAGAACTAAGCCGGCTTCAAAAGTTTCAATTATCTGATAATTGAACCGGGCTTGTTTGTTATCTTGAATCAGTAAAATTGCTTTTTCCAAGAATTCCTCAGCGTTTTAGATAATGGTATAACGAATTGATTTCTATAACAGATAATTCTTCCGCCCGCACCTTTTCCGTCTTGCTGTTTTGATTTAACCACTCTGCTAGCAGTCCCTGATCAAATGAGCTATCTAATGCTAATAAATTGGTTTTAAGAATGCGGCGGCGCTGCTGAAAAGCGGATTTTACAAATTTAAGGTAATCGGCGGGAACCTTAACATTCGATTTTTTTGGCCTAAATGATAAAACCCGGCTAGCTACTTTGGGCGCAGGCTTGAAGTCTCGGGGGCCAGCATCACACACCGTCTGAATGGACCAAAATTCCTGCGCAATGATGCTAAGCATACCATAATGTTCAGATTGGTGGGTGGCCCGGATACGCTGAGCCACTTCTTTTTGAAACATCAAGACCATCCCAGATAGTGGTTTGATATCAAGACTGCGATCAATAACTAAAGACGATGAAATTTGATACGGTAAATTACTGACCAGCAAGTAATCTGCATAAGGCTGCCAATCAATTTGCAAAGCATCTGCATTGATGACGTCACAGCCCTGCTGCTTCCAAAAACCGAACAGATGCCTATCCAGTTCGATTAGTTTTAAATTTTTATACTGATCAATAAGTAAGTCAGTTAGTGCTCCACAACCAGGGCCAATTTCTAAAACCTTTTCAATTTTAAATGCTAAAGCTGCCGCTAGAATTTTTTCGATGACCGAATCAGAAATAAGAAAATTTTGTCCGAGTGATTTTTTAGCGTCAATTTTCAATTCGTTTTGTCTTTTTTCTAATCGAGCGTGCGCAGTCACAAATTACCCTTTACGCCTTTATCAATTTCTAAAGCAAATTTAAAATCTGCATCTGTTGACTGTGCGAAAGGTCCCATATCGAGGCTATCTCTTTCGCCCTTTTGTAATCGGAGTAGGCCTGTATAACCGATCATTGCCGCATTATCTGTGCAGTAGCGGAGTGGCGGAATAACTAACACCATTTTCTTTTTTGTTGCCAAGACCTGAGCCCGTTCACGCAAGCGGGAATTAGCACTAACCCCCCCCGTGATAATAATTTTGTTACAGTTATACACGGCTGCTGCTTTTTCTAATTTATAAAGTAAGACATCGACGATAGCTTCTTGAAACGAAGCACATAAGTCGGATTTGCTAGCATCAATTTCGGCGGGAGTTAATTTTTCTACGAGCCGCGCTGCTGAAGACTTTAATCCACTGAAGCTCATCATTAAACTGTCTTCGCTGACGAGGCTTCGTGGAAAACTATACTTTTTTGGATCGCCACCCTGTGCAAATTGATCTACCAAGGCACCTCCGGGAAATCCTAGGTGAAGCATTTTAGCAAATTTATCAAAGGCTTCTCCGGCAGCATCATCTTTTGTTGTACCAATTACAGTGTATTTTCCAAAGTCTTCCACCCAATAAATACTTGTGTGCCCTCCGCTGACCGCAAGTGCAACGTAGGGGTAAGAAAAACCCTCTGGTGGTTGATAATTCGCATCTTTCAAAAACGGGGCAAGCAAGTGCCCTTCAAGGTGATTAACACCAATCAGTGGAATATCAAAAGATTGTGATATTGCTTTGACCGTCATAATTCCCACGATCAGCGACCCTATAAGCCCAGGGCGATTGGTCACAACAAGGCCGTCGATATCTTTCCAGGTCAGCTGAGTTTTTTGCAGCAGGTGGTCTATCAACGGCAAAAGCGAAAC
>JAYUTU010000249.1:0-2282 GCA_043754975.1 Bdellovibrionales bacterium
CTATTCTTTTCTCGCGCCGCCCAGTTGATCCAAATTTCACTTCCATCTGGCGAAGCTCCGCATTCCCACCTTCGACATCGTTCCGTCTGTTGTTCTATAGTTGGGACCTCAAAGGGGACGAATGTGTGAAGAGAAGAATCAGAAAACAGATCGAAAAACTCTTGAGCATGACCTTCAGTCACCGGTTCTAGAATTAATCGCTTGGTTTCAATTTTTGAAAGGTGGAGACGTAAACGATCCGGCAATCCATCATGCGGACCCATCTCTTGTATAGAAAAATCCCGCCACAGAGATTCTGTTATTTCAGAATTTCTTTGTGGGTGAAGTGGATAGACGCATTTGTTTTCGTCTATATTCCTTTCGCCAACAACTAGCAGAATGCAGTCTTCGCTCGTGTTATTGATGAAAGTATGCGAGATGCCCGTGCCCGCTGGAAATCCAACTGCATCACCGGGATTGAGTGGATATAAATGACCATCCACCCATGCGTTTGGACTCCCACTGACAACGTATACAAATTCTTCTTCTAAACTTTCGGCGTGAGGCCACGACGTTCTTCGCCCTGGTTTAAGAATTTCGTGATGAATACCAATTTTCAACAAACCTGTAGCTTTACCTAGCGGTGCACCGTAAGCCAAAAGCTCATCGCTGTTTGGATAATGCGAATCATCTGCGGATAAGGTTTCCGACCAATGCTTGATGAAGCTGGGGCGATTTTTCTTTTGAGATTTTTTTGCAAAAACATTTCCATCTTGTTTCAGCCGTGCAAAAACCAATGAATCGCGACGTTGACCATTGTGATCTAAACTATTCTGTCTGAGTTGGGCTTCAAATTTAAATCCTAGATTTTTTGGCACATGAGCAGACCGCTCGTTGAGTGGATCACATCGAATTTCAATGCGATTAAAACCCATCTTAAAACAATGATTCGTTAATGCCGCCACGGTTTCGCTCATGTAGCCCTGACCTTCAAATCGACCCAATATCCAATAGTCTAGTTCACAGCGGTCTACACTCCACCCGATTGTGTGGACGCCGACATTTCCTACGTAAGTATCGCCGTCTTTAAGAAAAATGCCGTAGTCGTACATTTCAAAGCGGTCCCACTTTTCATGGGTCATCTTTATGTAGTCCAATTCGTCTTGAATAGATAAGTTCTTTTGAATTTTTAGAATATTTATTTATAATAAATTGATCAGAGCCAGGGATGTATACGACTTGAAAAAAGGAAAATGGGTCTGGCATTCCTGCTGCGCTGTTGATGATGGGAAAATTCTTTTGGTGTTCGCGCAGAAATTGATTTATGCCAAAACCTAGTGATTCCGATTAAATATTTGGATCCGTACTTAGTGATTGAAGGTATAAATCCTGCTTCAGCCTTACAGGATGCTCCTTGAGGAACTGTACGAATTTAACTTTCCCGAGGGTACACAGAAAGTCTTTGAATTATCCCCTTCACAACCCCATAGCCCCAATCCCGATTCATCCGTGACCGATACCCTTTTCCGTTAAGTTCACGAACAATTTCCCCGACTTTCTTTCCTTGTTTCCATAAACTTTCAATAAATAAGACTGTGGGATATTCACGCGTGTCCTTAACTAACTCGCCCTGGAAGAAACAATATCCAAATGGCGGTTTATTTCGGACCTTGCCATGCCCCTTGCGCCAGCGTTCGAAAGGTACAGACACTTGAGGTCGGAGGCTTTCCCGATTAGCCCTTAAGGAATTCCAAATCGAACCTCGTTTCAAGCCCGTTTGATTAGCAATATCTGTGATCGAAAGGCCCTTTTTATATAAAGGAAAGATAATCTCAAAAATTTTAGGGGACCGCTTGCCAAAATATTCAATAATATCAAGGGGTGGAAGGGAATTGCCCATTCCTGGGTTCGCCCATCCATTTCATCAACCGGCAACTTTCATAAAATAGCGCACAACCCATGGATTTCAATAGTCAATTTGGAATATCCGCCAAATCAATGATGGCGGATATCTGACGGTTATATTTCCGCCACCTTGCAAATGGCGAAAATGTGGCGGATAATAAGACTATGAGCCGATATACGAACCTGAAGCAGTTTAAAATTCCATCCAAGATCAAGTTAACAGATCCATTTATTCATTCGCTGATGAAAATTGCTGAATGCAAACCATTCTTGGATGAAGTGCTCACGACACCACTTGAAGTTCAACTGCACAGACAGGCGCAAATCAAAGCGATTACCTATTCGAATCAGATTGAAGGGAATAAGTTAGATGAACAAGCTGTCACGACCTTATTGGG